>NZ_JAUBTT010000004.1:50713-134840 GCF_036705125.1 Microcoleus sp. B7-D4 | reverse complement strand
GTTGGAGATGGTATCGGTTGTGGTGTCGGTTCCGGCGTTGGTAGTGGGGTTGGAGATGGTATCGGTTGTGGTGTCGGTTCCGGCGTTGGTAGTGGGGTTGGAGATGGTATCGGTTGTGGTGTCGGTTCCGGCGTTGGTAGTGGGGTTGGAGATGGTGTCGGTTGTGGTGTCGGTTCCGGCGTTGGTAGTGGGGTTGGAGATGGTGTCGGTTGTGGTGTTGGTTCCGGTGTAGGAGATGGTGTCGGTTCCGGTGTTGGTTCCGGTGTAGGAGATGGTGTAGGAGATGGTGTAGGAGATGGTGTCGGTTCCGGTGTTGGTTCCGGTGTCGGTTCCGGCGTTGGTTCCGGTGTCGGTTCCGGCGTTGGTTCCGGCGTTGGTTCCGGTGTCGGTTCCGGTGTCGGTTCCGGTGTCGGCGATGGTGTTGGTTCCGGTGTTGGAGATGGCGCGGAAGAACTGATCGCAATATTGCCCTGAGTGTAAGTGCTTGGCGGCACCGGCACCGCAAACTGTGGCGAAATTGTCTGGGAACCTGATGTAATGGCTCCCGCCGTCCCATTCGTTGTCGCATCGCCGACAATAAAAGGTGTAGTAGTGCTCCCCGCGTGGCGAAGAGTAATCGCGCCGCCACCCGTGCCATTAGCGCTGGAAATGCTCGCATTTACACCGTTACTATCTGTAAAAGTGCCGCTGACTGTGAACAAATTGCCGGCCGTGAGGTCAATAGTGCCGCCAGTAGACTGAAGAGTGCCTGTAACGGCGATGTCGCTACCAGCTTTGAGAGTAATATTACCCCCAGAAGTGGCGATCGCATCCAGCGCAATGTCCCCTGCTGACTCCAAAATCACAGGCCCGCCTACTGTCGAAATCGCTCCCACTCCGATGCTATTGCCCGAAGCAACACCCGGTAAAGCAAAAAATGTCTCCCCTTCGGTGACATTCGGCGGCAAATTAGCAGCATTCGCCAAAGTCGAAACGCCCGATCGCAAAATTAAAGCTGCACTACCTGAAAGCACCGCCGCATCTGGATCGGCGGAACCTGACAAAGTAGTATCTGGCCCATTGATGGTAATATCTCCCGCCGCGATCGCGCCTTTTGCTTCTACCTTAAGTGAGGTTCCAGTATAATCCCCAAATCTCACATCTCCATCCGAGCTAATAATCGGGTCGTACAAACTCAGAAAACTGCCGCCGTTGCCAGACAATGTGAGAATAGAAAAATTACCACGCGCAGCGAAGTGAGCATCACCGGAAACAGTGCCATTGCTCAATAATGTGACATCCCCTGCGGATTGGAATGCAGGGCTAGGGTAATCTAGCGCGAAGATATCAATATTTTGATTACCTTGTATAGTAAGATTGCCACCTGCGATCGCCCTGAAAGGATAACTGCCATCCCTCACCCGCACCGTATCTCCTGCCAACAGAAACAAATTGTTCTCAGTAAGTAGCTGGCTTTCTACCAAAGTGAGATTACGTGCTGCCGAGAGTGTAGCATTCTGACTATTAACAGTAGAACTAGCGATCGCCACATCCCCGCTTTCCACCCTCAAACCCGCCGTCAAAACCACTTCTCCTGCACCGTTAACGGAGACGCCAGTAGCAGAGTTCTCACCTGCGCCAGCAAGCAATTGCGGAAGAGACAAAGGCAGAGATAATTGCCCATTCTGTGCCAACAATCCCCCGTCAACAACCCCAATTTCTAAACTTAATAAATGCCCTTCTTGACTAATACGAACAGCATTTTTACCGGGGACAGCAGCGACAATAATATTACCTTGGGGAGCATGGAGAGAACCCGTGCTGACGACAGTACCGCCGATTAAAGTTATACTTTGTCCCGGCACAACAGCTAAATTACCTGCATTGACGATACTTCCCGGTTGGCTGAGATTAAAGTAAAAAGTGTTGGGAGTTCCTATCAGCTTACTGTAATCATTCGCTCCAGCCACATTGAAGAAACCGGAATCAAAACCGATGTTAGTAGCAGTAGTAGCTGTAAAGGCTGCCGGAAGATTCAAGCTAGCATTAGGGCCAAAGATAATGCCCGAAGGATTTATTAAAAACAGGTTGGAATTGCCGCCACTTACTTGAATTAAACCATTAATAATAGAAGGATTCCCGCCTACTACCCGACCCATAATGTTGCGAATAGCGGGATTAGAGATAAAATTAGCAATCTGCCCTTCGCTAAGCCCAAACTGTTGAAAACTGTGGAAAAGATTGGCTCCATCTCTAGAAGTTTGGCCGCCTGTAATATTCAAGCGATCGCCGTCGGGTGTGACAGTAGTGCCAGTGTCATTGGGTGCAGGAACAATGGGTTGTGCTTGTACCACCGCTGTACTGACAATAGTGGCTGCGCTCGCTAGCATTGCAGCACCATGTATAGAAAAGAAGGCTAGTTTCATTAGCTTTTAGCTGGCAGAGCACGTATCGGACAATTATAACTTTAAGGTATTGGCCGCTCAGTGCGGTCAACAGCGGCGTAGACTTAGCGATTAAGAACCTCGTCACCATCAGGGCGGTTGCTATACATAAAACCCAAATTCTGCACCCTCAAATGTCACGATCGGTTTTTACTTAGTTTTAGCCAGCAATAAAGCTATGATTTATAGTTTTTTACCGTAGATTGACTGATAAAAAACGTTTTAAAGCCATAATTTATTACTTTAAAAATAGAGTTTCATGCGTAATTATGCTGTGTCACAGCCCAGGCTGCGTAATGTGGGCTGAAAATCAAAGCAAAAGTGCGATCGACTGTTGAGGCATCCTACAAATTAGGCGATCGCGATCGGGGCTACCACAAAGTATTTGCAGGCTGGTACCGGAAAAACTAAACATTTGTTACAAAAAGAATTTTTTTTCCTTTCTAACGCGCTATTGTATACAGAAAGCTGCTGCGTTTTGAGTTAGCTTTAATTTTTACCATAAAAATCAATATGCTCTCTATTCCAGGCGTTGCTGTCCAGACGCTGCTTTACGAAAGTGTCAACTCTCTGGTTTACCGGGCGATTCGGGAAGCAGATCAAGAGCCAATTATCCTCAAACTGCTCAAAGAAAGCTACCCCACACCTCAAGAATTGGTGCGCTACCGCACCGAATACCGCATCACCCAAGAGCTAAAAGAGCCGGGAGTCATACAAGTTTATGACTTGCAAAAATACCAAAATAGCCTCGTGATGTTTGTGGAGGACTTTGGCGGGGAATCCTTGACAATTTGGATGCAGCAGCCCTCCTTTACTCTAGAGGAATTTTTGCAAATTGCGATCGCCACCACGGAAGCATTAGGGCAAATTCACAGCGCCAATATTATCCACAAAGATATTAACCCCTCGAATATTGTTTACAACCCGGAAACGAAACAATTAAAAATTATTGACTTTGGCATTTCCACTCAGCTAACCAGAGAAACACCGATACTGAAAAACCCCGGCATTCTGGAAGGAACCCTTGCATACATCTCACCAGAACAAACTGGTAGGATGAATCGCTCTATCGATTACCGTACTGACTTTTACTCCCTCGGCGTTACCTTCTACGAATTGCTGACAGGAAAATTGCCTTTTGAGACAGAAGAGGCTTTAGAGCTAGTTCACTGCCATATTGCCAGACAACCAGTTCCGCCGCACGAAATCGAGACACAAATTCCCGTAATTATGTCTCAAATTCTCAGTAAATTGATGGCTAAAAATGCGGAAAACCGCTATCAAACAGCAGGGGGGATAAAGCACGATCTAGAAATGTGTCTGGTTCAAGTACAAGCAACGGGTAACATTGAGCAGTTTGCCTTGGGAACGCGGGATATTACCGACCGTTTTTTAATTACCGAAAAGCTTTACGGTAGGGAAATGGAAGTTTCTCATCTATTAGCAGCCTTTGAAGGAGTCAGTACAGGTAGCGCCGAAATGATGTTGGTGGCTGGCTTATCGGGAATTGGTAAAACCGCAGTAGTGAACGAAGTCCATAAGCCTATAGCCCGACAAGGAGGCTATTTTATTAAAGGCAAATACGACCAATTCCAGCGCAATATCCCCTTCAGTGCATTTGTGCAAGCATTTCGGCAATTGATGGGGAAGTTATTATCAGAATCCGAGGCTCATTTACAAACATGGAAAACCAAGATTCTGACAGCAGTAGGCGAGAGCGGGCAAGTGCTGATTGAGGTGATTCCTGAGTTAGAACGCATTATTGGCGCTCAAAATCCTGCACTAGAATTGTCGGGAAGTGCCGCCCAAAATCGCTTTAATCTGTTGATGCAAAAGTTTGTGCAAGTATTTACTACTGCCTCACATCCCTTAGTGATATTTTTGGATGATTTACAGTGGGCGGATTCAGCATCTCTGAAATTGTTACAACTATTGATGGAAAATACAGGGCATCTATTGGTGTTGGGTGCTTATCGGGATAATGAAGTGTCACCTGTTCATCCGTTTATGTTAACAGTGGATGAGATTGTGAAGTCTGGGGCAGCAGTGAATACGATTACCCTGCAACCGTTGAGTTTAGCAGATATCAATCAGTTGGTAGCAGATACGCTGATTTGTGATTTATCTTTTGCTCAACCTTTGACAGAATTGGTTTATGAAAAAACTCAAGGAAATCCCTTTTTCTCTACTCAATTCCTCAAGGCGTTGCATGAAGATGGGCTGATTATTTTTGACCGCCCTCAATCCCTTCTTAGTAAGGGGGGCAGTCAAGGGGGGTGGCAGTGCGATATTGCTCAAGTTAGACTTACCCACGCCT
Source organism: Microcoleus sp. B7-D4 (assembly GCF_036705125.1). NCBI lineage: Bacteria > Bacillati > Cyanobacteriota > Cyanophyceae > Oscillatoriales > Microcoleaceae > Microcoleus > Microcoleus sp. B7-D4. Next base: position 130,100 of record NZ_JAUBTT010000004.1, on the reverse strand, counting down.
CGGATGTGGTGGAGTTTATGGCGGTGCAATTGCAGAAGTTGCCGAAAGAAACTCAGGATGTTCTAAAATTGGCGGCTTGCATTGGGGCGCAGTTTGATTTAGATACATTAGCAGTAGTCAGCGAAGAAGTACCCGATCCAACGGGATCAGTGCTATGGAAAGCCTTGCTTGAAGGACTCATTTTAGTGATGGCAGAAGGCTATAACTTGATTCAAGCAGATGCTCAATCCCCTCCTGGGTCTGTTGCTAATCCAACTTATAAGTTCTTGCACGATCGCGTTCAGCAAGCGGCTTATTCATTGATTCCCAACGACCAAAAACAAGCCACTCATCTCAAAATTGGGCAGTTACTGCTACAAAAATCCTCGGATATTGAAAAAGAAGAAAAACTCTTTGATATTGTGGGGCATTTGAATCAAGGAATTGAGTTAATCCATCAACTAAGCGAACGAGAAGCCTTAGCCCTACTCAACTTAGAAGCGGGAGGTAAGGCCAGAAGTTCTACCGCCTACGCAGCCGCAATGGTCTATCTGCAAACAGGAATTGAGCTACTGACAGTCAACTGCTGGCAAAGTCAGTATGAATTGACCCTGAATCTCTATATTGCTGCTACCGAAGCTGCGTATTTGAATGCTGACTTTGAGGGCATGGAACAGATGGCAGCAGAGGTATTGCAGAATGCTCAGACGATTTTAGACAAAATTAAAATTTACGAAATTCAAATTGCCGCCCTGACAGCCCAGGGCAAGATGTTGGAGACGATCGCAGTAGGCAGAAATGCACTCTTGCAATTGGGGATTGATCTACCCACCGAACCTGATGAAGCCTTGATTGGCAAAGCGTTACAAAACCTTGCCAACCAACTCCAGGGTAGACAGATTGAAGAACTGGTTGACTTGCCTGTGATGACCGATTCCCAGACTCAGGCAGCTATGCAATTGTTAGGAATATTGTTTGCAACCATTTTCCAGGGAATGCCGGGTTTGCTGCCCCTACTTAGCTCCAGGATGGTGAGTTTATCGCTCTCCTTTGGGAATGCACCCGCATCAAGCGTGGGGTATGCGATTCACGGACTGGTTTTGTGTGCTTTTTTTGGAGATGTCGAAACGGGCTATGACTTTGGTAAATTGGCATTCTCATTGCTGGATCGGTTCAATATGCGGGAATTCAAGTCTCAAATTATAATTGTGTTTGGGGGTTTTATTCAGCATCGCCAAGAAGCTCTCTTAGCAACGATACCGACGCTGAAAGATGGCTATACGGCGGGCATGGAAACTGGTGATTTTCTAAATGCTGGCTACAACATAAGTGGTTACTTTTATGTCCATTTCTTCGGTGGGGTAGAACTAGACAGTTGGGCATCAGAAATAGCAGGTTACAGCGCTGTCATGGCGCAGGTAAAGCAATATTCTGCCCAGGGTTTGTTGAATATGACGCAGCAGACGGTGAAGAATTTGAGGGAAGCCTGTATTCTGTCGGATTGCTTAATCGGAACTGCCTACGATGAAACCGTGATGATTTCTAAGCACCATCAGAACAATGACCTGACAGCGATCGCTGCTGTCTACATCTACAAACTGCTGCTTGCTTACTGCTATGGCAATTATACGGCTGCCCTAAACTACATTGCCCAAGGTCAACAGTATTTAATGGCAGTATCGGGATCGGTTTTTGTTCCCGCTTTCCATTTTTATGCAGCTCTGACGCACTTGGCACTCTTCCCCACACAGCCAGGAACCGAGCAAGCTGAAATTCTTACTCAGGCCCAAGCCCATCAAACGACTCTGCAACAGTGGGCGCAAAATGCTCCGATGAATCATTTGCATAAATGGTATTTGGTTGAGGCCGAAAAACATCGCGTTTTGGGTAATAAAGTTGAGGCGATTGAAATGTACGATCGCGCCATTGCTGGAGCTAAACAAAATCTATTCCTCAATGAAGAAGCAATAGCCAACGAACTAGCAGCCAAGTTTTATCTAGAATGGAATAAAGAAAAATTTGCCCAACTCTACATGATTGAGGCGTATTATTGTTATATCCAATGGGGAGCCACTGCTAAGGTAAAAGATTTAGAAACGCGATACCCCCACTTATTAAAACCTATTCAAGCCGGAAGAAAAAACACTAAAACTACCGGAACTGTAACGACCACGGGTTTGGTTAAAAACTTAGATGTCAGCACAGTAATGAAAGCTTCTCAGGCAATTTCTGGAGAAATTATGCTAGATAAGCTACTGTCTAGCTTGATGAAAATTTTGATCGAAAGTGCAGGGGCGCAAAGAGGATATCTAATTTTATTAACCCAGGAAAAGCTGTTAATTGAAGCTGAAGGGGCAATAAATTCCCAACAAGTCACCGTGTTGCAGTCAATCCCCGTTGAAGATTGTCAAGAACTTTCCTCCGCAATTGTCAATTATGTGGCCCGCACTCAAGAAAGCGTGGTACTAGATGATGCTGTCCGAGAGGGACAATTTACCAACGACCATTACATCCACAAAAATCAGCCCAAATCAATTTTATGCGTGCCACTGATTAACCAAGCTCAAATCGTCAGTATTGTTTACCTAGAAAACAATCTGACAGCCGGAGCTTTTACCCCAGAAAGAGTGGAACTATTAAAAGTGTTATCTGGACAAGCGGCTATATCGATTCAAAATTCTAAACTCTATACAGAAGTACGCGAAAATGAAACCAGGCTGACTCAATTCCTAGAAGCTATGCCAGTAGGGATAGTTGTAATCAAACCCAGTGGTACACCTTACTACGTTAATCAGAAGGGGCAGCAGCTTCTGGGAAAAGGAGTTGCGCCTGATGCCACGTCCGAGCAATTCGCAGAGGTTTATCAACTATATACTGCGGACACTTCCAATCCGTATCCTGCTGAAAAAATGCCTGGAGTGCGGGCATTAAATGGCGAAAGTTCCACTGTTAATGATATGGAAATCTACCAGCCTGACAAGGTTGTACCCATCGAAGTTTGGGGAACGCCTATCTATGATAATCAGAGCAATATTGCCTACGGTCTAGCAGCATTTCAAGATATAACGGAGCGCAAAAAAGCCGAAACAGAGCAGATAAGGTTCACCAATGAACTATTTCAACTCAACAAAGCTTACGAGCGCTTCGTCCCCAATCAGTTCCTCCATTTTTTAGATAGACCAAGCATTGTCGATGTCGAATTGGGCGACCAAGTGCAGTTAGAAATGTCAGTGCTATTTTCTGATATTCGCGACTTCACCACGCTTTCGGAAAGTATGACTCCGGAGGATAATTTTCAGTTCATTAATGCTTATTTATCTCGGATGGAATCAGCGATTATTGAGAATCATGGCTTTATTGATAAATATATTGGTGATGCGATTATGGCCCTATTTAGCGGTAATGCTGATAATGCAGTAAATGCCAGTATTGCCATGCTGCATCAACTTCAAGTATACAATCAAGAGCGGGTTAATTCTGGCTATGCCCCGATTAAGATTGGCATTGGCATTAATACTGGGAATTTAATGTTAGGCACGGTGGGCGGACCAAATCGCATGGATACGACGGTAATTAGTGATGCGGTGAATTTAGCTGCTCGTGTGGAAGGATTAACAAAAAATTATGGTGTTGCTTTACTGATTACACAGCAGACTTTTAATAAGTTAGCTAATCCTAGCAACTATGCTATTCGCATGATCGCTCAAATTAGTGTGAAGGGAAAAGTAGACTTATCTACAATTTATGAAGTTTTTGAGGCAGATATTCCTGAAACAAAGCGAGGCAAATTAGCAACCAAAGATTTATTTAATCAAGCTGTGAGCTTATATCGACAACAGAAATTTATCGAAGCCACAGCATTATTTGCTCAATGTTTAGAACTCTGCCCTTCGGATAAAGTTGCTCAAATTTATTGGGACTGGTGTGAACAAAAAACTATCAGTTTAAACATCGAACTCTTAGAGAGAAGTTTAGCATTAATAAAACCTCACTCTGATGAATTTGTAAGTAACTTTTATGAAATACTTTTTAATGAGTCTTCTCAGATTAAAGCTCTTTTTATGAATACAAGAATGGCACAGCAAAAAGAAAAGCTTTGGCAAAGCTTAGAAATCATTATTGAAAATTTACGGAAACCTAAGTTAATTAATGTTTTTGCTAAAGGATTAGGTGCAACTCATGCCAAATATGGCGTTTCAGTAGAACATTTTCCTGTTGTTGCCAATGCACTCATTCAATCCCTGAAGGCGCAGATGGGTTTAGAGTGGACACCTGAAACTGAAAAAGCTTGGGTAGAGGCTTATACAATTATTCAGTCAGCTATGATTGATGGCATGGGAGTTATGTGACCTTGATGAGGTGTTTGATGCTGACCCGCCAGAAATCAAAGCGGGCAAGTTAGCTACGCTGGAATTGTTTGCAGAAGCGAGGGCAAATTACTTGGAAGGGAAGTTAGCTGAGGTGGCGCGGCTGTTTTCGGAGTGTTGGCGTCAGAATCCGGGGGATGCCGTCGCTAAAATTTATTGGGAACGCTGTCAGTCTACTTTAAGAAATCGCACAAAAATTAAAGACAGGCTACACAATGTAGATTAATGATAAAAGTCCAAAGCTCGATCGCTACATGAAAAACTAAACATTTGTTACAAAAATAAATTACCTTTCTAACGTGCTATTCTATACACAAAACTGGTGCCTTTTGACTTAGCGTTAATTTTTAGCCAAAAAATCAATATGCTCTCTATTCCAGGCGTTGCCGTCCAGACGCTGCTTTACGAAAGTGTCAACTCTCTGGTTTACCGGGCGATTCGGGAAGCAGATAAAGGGCCGATTATCCTCAAACTTCTCAAAGAAAACTACCCCACACCTCAAGAATTGGTGCGCTACCGCACCGAATACCGCATCACCCAAGAGTTGAAAGAGGCGGGAGTTGTGCGAGTTTATGACTTGCAAAAATACCAAAACAGCCTCGTGATGTTTGTCGAGGACTTTGGCGGGGAATCCTTGACAATTTGGATGCAGCAGCGAAAGTTTACTCTGGAGGAATTTTTACAAATTGCGATCGCAACCACAGAAATTTTAGGGCAAATTCACAGCGCCAACATCATCCACAAAGATATTAACCCCTCAAATATTGTTTACAACCCCGACACAAAAAAATTAAAAATTATCGACTTTGGTATTTCTACTCAGTTAACGCGAGAAACGCCAACCCTGAAAAACCCCGGCGTTCTGGAAGGAACCCTTGCTTATATCTCGCCAGAACAAACTGGCAGGATGAATCGCACTCTCGATTACCGTACTGACTTTTACTCCCTCGGCGTCACCTTCTACGAATTGCTGACAGGAAAATTGCCTTTTGAGACAAAAGATGCTTTAGAGATAGTTCACTGCCATATTGCTAGACAGCCAGTTCCTCCGCACGAAATCGAGCCAGAAATCCCCCTAATTCTCTCGCAAATTGTCAGTAAATTGATGGCGAAGAATGCCGAAAACCGCTATCAAACTGCCTTGGGGATCAAGCATGATTTAGAAATGTGTCTGCTGCAATTACAACAAACCGACAGCATAGAAGAATTTGACTTGGGAAGGCGAGATATTACAGACCGTTTCCTGATTCCCGAAAAACTCTACGGCAGAGAAAGTGAAGTCGATCATCTATTAGCTGCCTTTGAACGGATTGCATCAAGACGATCCCCCCAACCCCCCTTAATAAATGGGGCTTCATGTGACTCCCCCCTTAGTAGGGGCGGTGCCCCCGTGCCCGCCCTGGGCGGGGGGGGCTCGCATTTATCCGGCAGTGAAATGATGCTAGTAGCTGGCTTCTCAGGTATTGGTAAAACCGCAGTAGTGAACGAAGTCCATAAGCCGATAGCCAGACAGCGTGGCTATTTTATCAAAGGCAAATACGACCAATTTCAGCGCAATATTCCCTTCTCTGCATTTGTACAAGCATTTCGGGAATTGATGGGACAATTATTATCAGAAAGTGACGCTCAGTTACACAGATGGAAAACCATGATTCTCACCGCAGTAGGCGAGAGTGGGCAAGTGCTGATTGAGGTGATTCCTGAATTAGAACACATCATTGGCGCTCAAAGTCCTGCACTAGAATTGTCCGGGAGTGCCGCCCAAAATCGCTTCAATCTGCTGATGCAGAAATTTGTGCAAGTATTTACCCAAGCAGAACATCCCTTAGTGATGTTTCTGGACGATTTGCAGTGGGCAGATTCAGCATCTTTGAAGTTATTACAACTATTGATGGAAGATACGGGGCATCTGTTAGTATTGGGTGCTTATCGGGATAATGAGGTGTCACCGGCTCATCCGTTTATGTTGACTGTGGATGAGATTGTGAAGTCTGGGGCAGTAGTGAATACGATTACCTTGCAACCGTTGAGTTTAGCATATCTCAATCAGTTGGTAGCAGATACACTGATTTGTAATTTATCCTTTGCCGGGCCATTGACAGAACTGGTTTATCAAAAAACCAAAGGTAATCCCTTTTTCTCTACTCAATTCCTCAAGTCGCTGTATGAAGATGGTCAAATTATCTTTGACTGGGATCTAGGGCATTGGCAGTGCGATATTGCTCAAGCTAGACTTACCCACGCCTCGGATGTGGTGGAGTTTATGGCGGTGCAATTGCAGAAGTTGCCGGCCATTACTCAGGAGGTTCTCAAACTTGCCGCCTGCATTGGGGCGCAGTTTGATTTAGATACATTGGCAATAGTCAACGAAGAATTACCCGAACAAACAGCATCAGCACTATGGAAAGCCTTGCAAGAAGGACTCATTTTACCCATTACAGAAGGCTATAAATGCTTCATTAAAACACAGGATCTATCCCCTACTGAGTCTATCACTAATCCCACTTATAAGTTTCTGCACGATCGCGTCCAGCAAGCGGCTTATTCCTTGATTCCTGACAACCAAAAACAAGCTACTCATCTGAAAATCGGACAGTTACTTGTCCAAAATTATTCGGATATAGAAATAGAAGAAAAACTCTTTGATCTTGTGGGGCATTTGAATCAAGGAATTGAGTTAATTAATCAATTAAGCGAACGAGAAGCTTTAGCAAAACTCAACTTAGAAGCGGGAGGTAAGGCAAGAAGTTCTACCGCCTACGCAGCCGCAATGGTCTATCTACAAACGGGAATTGACCTACTGACAGCAAACTGCTGGCAAAGTCAGTATGAATTGACATTAAATCTGTATGTGGCTGCTGCCGAAACAGCCTATTTGAATGGTGACATTGAGGGTATGGAACAGATGGCAGCGCAGGTTTTGCAAAAAGCGCAAACCATTTTAGACAAAATTAAAATTTACGAAATTCAAATTGCCGCTCAGACAGCCCAGAGCAAGGTGTTAGAAGCGATCGCAGTCGGCAGAAATGCACTCTTACAACTGGGTGTTGAACTACCCACAGCACCTGACGAAGCCTTGATTAGTAAAGCGCTACAAGCCCTTGCCGACGAACTCCAGGATAAACGGATTGAAGAACTAGCTAATCTGCCGATGATGACTGATGCCAAAGCTCAGGCAGCCATACAAATGTTAGGAATGTTATCTGCACCCATTTTTCAAGGAATGCCGAGTTTAACACCTCTAGTTAGCTCCATGATGGTGAGTTTATCGCTCTCCTTTGGGAATGCCCCCGCCTCGACGGTGGGATATGTGATGCACGGGTTGGTGTTGTGTGCCTTTTTGGGAGAGGTGAAAACGGGCTATGGCTTTGGGCAATTGGCACTCTTATTGCTTGATCGGTTCAATGTACCCGACTTCAAGTCTATAATTCTCTTGGTGTTTGGTGGCTGGATTCAGCATCATCAAGAAGCTCTCTTGGCAACGATACCGAGGGCGAAAGATGGCTACACGGCGGGCATGGAAACAGGTAATTTTCTATACGCTGGCTACAGCATAAGTGTTTACTTTAATACCAACTTTTACAGTGGGGTAGAACTGGATATTTTGGAACCTGAAATAGTCGGTTACAGGGCTGTCTTGGCTCAGGTGAAGCAATATTCGGGTCGGGTTTATTTGGATATGACGAGGCAGATGGTGTCTAACTTGAGGGAAACCCGTATTCGACCGGATTTATTAATAGGCTCTGCCTACGATGAAACGGTGATGATTCCCAAGCACTATCAGGATAATGAATTCACGGCGATCTCTTGTGCCTACATCTACAAACTGTTGCTTGCCTACTGCTATGGAAATTACACGGCTGCCCTAGATCACATCGCCCAAGCCAAGGAGTATTTAATAGGAGTATCGGGAATGTTTCATATTCCCATTTTCCATTTCTATGCTGCCCTGACACACTTGGCACTGTTTCCTACACAGCCAGAAACCGAGCAAGCTGATCTTCTAGCCCAGGTGGAAACCCATCAAACCACTCTGCACCAATGGGCGCAAAATGCTGCCATGAATAATCTACATAAATGGTATTTAGTTGAGGCCGAAAAACATCGCGTTTTTGGCAATAAAGCCGAGGCGATTGAAATGTACGATCGCGCCATTTCTGGAGCCAAAGAAAATAAATTCCTCAACGAAGAAGCACTAGCTAACGAACTAGCAGCCAAATTCTACTGGGAATGGAGCAAAGAAAAACTTGCTCAAACCTACATGATTGAGGCATATTATTGTTATGTTCAATGGGGAGCCACTGCTAAGGTAACGGATTTAGAGACGCGATATCCGCAGTTATTGACGCCAATCCAACCGGGAATAAAAACAACTACAACTACGGCCTCAGTGACGACCAAGGGTTCTGGTTCTCACTTAGATCTCACCACAGTAATGAAAGCTTCTCAGGCCATTTCTGGCGAAATACTGCTGGATAAATTACTGTCTAAATTGATGAAAATTTTGATGGAAAGTGCAGGAGCGCAAAGAGGCTATTTAATTTTATCAAGCCAGGGAAAGCTATTAATTGAAGCTGAAGGCACAATAAATTCCCAACAAGTCACCGTGTTGCAGTCAATCTCAGTTGAAAATTGTCAGGAACTTTCCTCCGCAATTATCAATTATGTGGCTCGCACTCAAGAAAGCGTGGTACTCGATGATGCTGTCCGAGAGGGACAATTTACCAACGACCCCTACATCCAAAAGCATCAGCCCAAATCAATTTTATGTGTGCCACTGATTAATCAATCTCAAATCATTAGTATTGTTTACCTAGAAAACAATCTCACAGCCGGAGCTTTTACGCCAGAAAGAGTGGAACTATTAAAAGTGTTATCTGGACAGGCGGCTATCTCGATCCAAAATTCTAAGCTTTATACAGAAGTCCGCGAAAGTGAGAACAGACTCGCTCAATTTTTAGAAGCAATTCCAGTCGGGGTGTCAGTGCTGGATGCTTCGGGCAAATTTTACTATAGTAATCGCGTTGCTATTCAATTATTAGGTAAAGGAGTTATTCCTCAAGTCGCCAGCGAGCAAATACCAGAGGTTTATCAAGTATATCAAGCGGGAACAGAGCAGGAATATCCCTATGGTGACTTGCCAATTGTGCGAGCGTTGAAGGGCGAAAGTGCCACCGCTGAGGATATGGAAATCCACCAAGGCGACAAGATTATTCCGATAGAGGCTTGGGGTACTCCCATCTATGATGAAAAGGACAAGATTTCTTATGCAATTGTAGCCTTTCAAGATATCACAGAGCGTAAAAAAGCCGAAACAGAGCGCATCAGATTTACCGATAAATTGTTCCAACTCAACAAAGCTTTCGAGCGCTTCGTTCCCAATCAATTCCTTCAGTTTTTAGATAAATCAAGCATTATTGATGTGGAATTGGGCGACCAAGTGCAGTTAGAAATGTCGGTGCTATTTTCCGACATTCGCGACTTCACCACGCTTTCGGAAACTATGACGCCGAAGGAGAATTTCCGATTTATTAATTCCTATCTTTCTCGCATGGAACCAGTTATTAATGAAAATAACGGGTTTATTGATAAATATATTGGCGATGCGATAATGGCGCTGTTTAGCGGCGAGGCGGATCATGCGGTGAAAGCGGGAATTGCTATGCTGCAGTGCCTCGTTGGATATAATCAACACCGCGCTAATTCTGGCTATGGCCCGATTCAGATTGGGATTGGAATTAATACTGGAACTTTGATGCTGGGAACGGTGGGAGGACAAAATCGTATGGAGGGCACAGTAATTTCCGATGCCGTGAATTTAGCTTCTCGCGTGGAAAGTTTGACGAAAAATTATGGGGTGTCGCTTTTAATCACCCAGGAAACTTACTCGCGCTTAGAAAATCCATCCGATTACGCAATCCGCACCCTCGATACGGTAAAAGTCAAGGGAAAATCTGAATTAGTAACAGTTTATGAGGTCTTTGATGCTGAACCGCTAGAAATTAAAGAGGGCAAGTTAGCTACGCTGGAATTGTTTGCAGAAGCGAGGGCAATTTACTCGGAAGGGAAGTTAGCTAAAGCGGCGCGGCTTTTTGAAGAGTGTTGGCGTCAGAATCAGGGCGATGCCGTCGCTAAAATTTATTGGGAACGCTGTCAGTCTACTTTAAGGACTCGCACAAAAATCAAAGACAGGCTACACCATTTAGATTAATCATAAAAGTCCAAAGCTCGATCGCTACAATCTTTGAGGGGGAGCTCATCTTCATTTTTCACGAGTGGTATTGGGGCGACTGTTGGGTGCAGTCTCGGTTGCAGGGAGGGCCGCTGCTACGGCTGAATTTTGGTCAAACGGCTAGTTTGTTGCCGCTGCGAGGGTTTTTGGCGGGTAAGCAGAAAGGCTCAGAGTGATGTGAAGCCCGATCGCACTTATTTTATCTCAAAGTCTCATTCTTCAGGTTTACCCATTTTGCCTGTTAATGTGTAGTGCATCGTCTTAAATTTTACCCCCTCTTTACTCCCTAAATCTTTCAATTTCCTTAACTAACTCGCAGCAAAATTGCCTCACACTATTGACATAACTTTGGTCAGATGTCTATTAATAATTCGTAAGTAGCTAAGTCTGAAGGAACACAAAGCTCGACACAAATAATTATCTCTGAAGATAGAAGATCCCCCAATTAAACACCGCTAATCTATAATACTATGAGGGAGAAAAAACTACTTAAAACTTGATTAATGTAATAAGTTTTTAAGTAGATATTAAGATAAAAAAAAGGAAACTTATGGTATTGAGTATTATTGTTCACGGTGGAGCAAAAACCATCACCGAAGAGAAGGTTGCTGCCAACAATGCAGGCTGTACCGCAGCAGCAGAAGCTGGTTGGGCAGTGCTCACAAACGGGGGTACAGCAGCAGAAGCTGTTGAGGCAGCTATCCGGGTTTTGGAAGCTGACCAGACATTTAACGCAGGCTTTGGATCGGTTCTCAACAACCAGGGAGAGGTAGAGCTAGACGCAGGGATCATGGAAGGCGGTTCATTAGCTTGGGGAGCCCTCGCAAATGTTCAAGGCGTGCGCCATCCCATCTCCGTGGCGCGAAAGATTATGGATAAAAAACCCATGTTCTTAGTAGCCGATCACGCAGAAAATTTTGCTGCAGAAAGTGGAGCCGAGATGTGTACAAAAGAAGACTTAATCGCGGATGAGCAACAGGAAGAGTGGGAGGAGGAAAAAGAAGTTATTGACCGCCCCAATACCGTTGGTTGTGTAGCTTTGGATAGTAGTGGCACCTTAGTTGCCGGTACCTCAACAGGCGGCACTATGAATAAGCCCGCCGGTCGCGTCGGCGACAGCGCGATTATCGGATCGGGCTTGTTTGCGGACAGTCAACAGGGCGCTTGCTCGACCACAGGCGATGGCGAGTCCATTATGCCAGTAGTTCTAGCTAAGACTGCGATCGACATTCTCGCCTCCGGCAAGCACCCAGACGAAGCCGCGAAGATGGCAATTGAGACTCTGGCATCTAAGGTGGCAGGAGAAGCTGGGTGCATCCTCATTGACCCTCAAGGGCGGGTTGGCTGGGCGCATAACTCAACGGACATGGCTTGTGCTTATAGAACCTCAGAAATGGACAAGGTGGCTGTGTTCACTAAGAAAAAACAACTCGTCCATCATTGAAATTATTGAGGTTGCATTCTCTCTAGTTGGAGAGAGTTAAAATTCCGCAACTAATATCTTGTTTCCTAGGTATTAAGTAGCTGGACATCAATAAACATTTTTTCAATTTGTAGGGCGGGCAATGCCCACCCTACGTTTAATTATGTCCAGCTACTTACTTGCCGGGAAAACAGTTGAATTCAAACTCGAATTGAATGTTTCTTATGAACTCAACATACGACTTTCCTTACTTTCAGGGTAATACTCTTTCCGATTTGTTTGCTCCAGACATCACAGATGCACGTTATGGGTTCATCCTCAATTACCCTGCAACTGCCAGTTGGGCTGCTTACCCCAACAGGGAAAAATACTTTATTCAAGACGGCAGCAGTGAAGCCACCAAAACTTCTTTCGACAAGATTGGCCAGAAGGAACCTTGGAAAAATCTGGCTGTGTTAGGCGATGCCATCCCAGGAATTGTGATTAATCACCCGCCGAACTCGCTGATTGACTATTGGCGGGAGCATTTGGGCTTCAGCAACAGCAGTATGGAGATGATAGACTGCTCAACTTATCTCGAAGATCTCAGCGTAAGCGATCGCTTTGACAAACTCCTGACTCTATTTCCCTTCGACAATCTCAAACCCGAAAAACACGCCGTCCATCCCGACATCCACTACCACTTGCTCAGCAAAGCAACGCTAGCAGAATTAGGCGTGCAATGTCCGAAATACGAAAGCTACAATCTGCACGAAGTCAATCTCGAAAGCATTCAGTTACCAGAGCAATTCCCCTACTTGATTAAAGCATCCCACGGACTTTCTGGAGAAGGCACTTATATTATCAAAAGCGCCAGCGATCTGAACTACTGCTTGCAGGAAGTGAGGAAATATCTCGAGATTAAGTTGCTGGATACGATTATTGTCTCGGAATTCGTCAAGAATGAAGTGCAGAACTATTGCGTGCAGTTCTATGTAAGCAAAACGGGAAATATCACGCTTATCGGCACTACCGGCCAACTTGTCACTCCAGAGGGCAGCTATCTAGGGGGACTGATTCACTACCGCGAAACCGACATGAGTAGGTTTTTTGAGATGATTGCTGCTATTGGTAAATATGCTCACCAACAGGGTTATTTCGGCGTTATTGGCTTCGACGTGCTGGAAGACTCGGAGGGAGAGTTGTATGCCATTGATGCCAATTTCCGAGTTAATGGCTCGACTCCGCTTTGCTTACAGCGCCATACCTTACTGGGGCGGGGAAAGGAGGTGGCTAAATATTCCAGTGACTGCCGAATGGATGGGACTTTGGAATCGATTCTTGTCACCCTGAAACCAGAACTCGATCGCAAGGACTTGATCATCCTGTCGGCTTTAGAGAAGGTTAAATACGGGAAAATCTACACGGAAATTTACGGGATAGTTGCGGGGGAGGATATGAAGGACATGCAGCACATCGAGCAGAATTTGCACAGTAAGGGATTGCAGCAATAGGGTTGATATCTGCTCTACCGATTGCAGCGGTTATGCGGTTCAATTAAATCGGCTGGATAAATATTCCCCAAAGGCAAAATCTCCTCGGTCGGTTTCTCAAGACAATCTCTAAGTCGCTACTTTGCTGAAAATTTTTTAATTTTATTAACAGCATCTTGATAGTCACTGGTTTTTCCTTGTTGCTTGTACAAGTCAGCGGCTTTTTGATAATCGGCGATCGCCTCTGCTTTTTTGCCTAGGGCAGACTTGGCATTACCTCGATTGTAGTAGGCGACGGCATCACCCACCCTTAAACCCTGGTCTATAGCCTTACTATAATCCGATATCGCGTCTTCTTTTTTCCCTAGGTCAGACTTGGCATTAGCCCGAACAAAGTAGAAAAAACCATCTTTTGGATTTAGCTCGATCGCCTTATTATAATCTGCGAGCGCCTCTGCTTTTTTCCCTAGGTCAGACTTGGCATAACCGCGATCGTTGTAGGCATCAGCATCTTTTGGATTTAGCTCGATCGCCTTATTATAATCTGCGAGCGCCTCTTCTGTTTTCCCTAGGGCAAACTTGGCATCACCTCGATGATTGTAAGCGGAAGCGTCTTTGGGATGCAAGTCTATAACCTGATTAAAATCTGCGAGTGCCTCTGCTTTTTTCCCTAGGATAGAATTCAATAAACCCCGCATAAAGTAGCCGTTAGCATCTTTCGGATTCAGCTCTAACGCCTTATTGAAATCTGCATTCATTTCTTCTTGTTTACCTAGCACAGACTTGGCTAAACCCCGATTTTTGTAGGCGGAAGCATATTTGGGATTCAGCTCGATCGCCTTATTGAAATCGGCGATCGCCTCTTCATATTTCCCTAGTTCCAACTTGGCATAACCGCGATGGTTATGGGCATCAGCATTTTTGGGATTCAGGTCAAGCGCCTGAGTATAATCGGAGAGCGCCTGTTCATATTTCCCTAGCCGCAACTTGGCATAACCCCGATTTTTGTAGGCATCAGCATCTTTGGGATTCAGCACGATCGCCTTAGAATAATCTACGATCGCCTCTTCATATTTCCCTAGGACTGACTTCACATTACCCAGATTGTTGTAGGTAGAAGATGGCGTCAAACAAAGTGCCACCCCAAACAGAGTCAAAGCAGCAGCCAGAATTTGCGGAATCAAGCGATCCGGTTTTTTAGTCATAGCCTTGGCAGTTAGTAAGTTTTAATAAAACTGCTTTTTAAACGGTTTCATAAACACGCCGAATTGTATCGGAGTGTGTGATAATTAGAAAAATATGGTGACTTTAAAGTCACTGTAAAACCAACTATTGCTGGAGATTACACATCCTCATCCTTTTATTGGGAAAAGGCGGATTGGGCGAGACATATCTAACCGACGAGAAACTCAGGTCACAGTCCAATCAAAATTTATCCTGCTGACAGTCTAACTACTGTTTGAAACGGACTCTCAAATTTTTACAACAATTAACATGATAAATAAACAAAAAGTTGTATCCGTGCGTCAGAGCGCATTATAATTATCTGCCGATTAAATAACTATTTGCTGACACACCCTACAAGTTTTAACTACTGTAAATCTCCGTGGAACAGGCGTCTCGCCTGTCCATCCCTGCGGTTCAATTCCCCTTACTTAGCCCGCACCACCAACACCGAACAAGGAGCCTCAGCCACAACCTCCGCACTCACCGAACCCTCCAAAATTCGCTTTAAACCAGTCAAACCCCGACAGCCGATCGCAATTAAATCCGCCTTATAGATATGAGCCAAACGCACAATTTCTTCTGCTGGTTCTCCCGAAACAATCTCCAATTCGCTCTGGCAAGGCAACTTTTCCTGATAAGATTGCAGCAACTTCTCCACCTCTCGGTAAGCAATCTCATCTCCCTGAGCGTGAGGTCGATCGACAACCGCGTCAAAATCCGACCTACCAGAACTGACAACATGAACTAGAATCACCTTTGCCGTCGGTTCTAGCTGAAATTGCCCTACAACTTGCAATACCTGAGTCGCTAACTCTGAATTGTCGATCGCTACCAAAACAGTATTCAATACCATGCACCTTTAAATTTCAGATACTAGACTTTAACTTTTCGCTGATTGTCGCCTACTTTCCACAATTTCGCCCTTCCCACCAACATCATTATTACCTACCCCGAAACCCGGTTTCTTAACATAATTGCGTCATTTAAGCAAGATTCTGGAAGAAACCGGGTTTCTTAAGCCCGCAGTGCGTAACTCCGTAGGTGCAAATAAACTGGGTCGCTTGTCACAGAATGTAAAGCTACCATAATCGCAAGAGAATTGCTTCCTTTCATTGCATTTCACTCGCTTTTGACTACCTATGTATTTTGCCGATCGCCAATCTCAAATCTACCATCTAAAACTCACCCTTTCCCTCATTTTCAGTCCGCAGCCGCACCGAATCAGCGTGAGAAGGAAGCCCCTCAGCTTCTGCCAAAACATTAATCGCCCTACTCACCTTCTTAAGTGCAGCCGGCGAATATTGAATCAAACTCGAATGCTTCATAAAAGTTTCGACACCCAGCGGCGACGCATAGCGCGGAGCCCCAGAAGTCGGCAAAGTGTGATTCGGGCCAGCCAAATAATCACCTACAGCTTCCGGCGTCGAGCAGCCCAAGAAAATCGCCCCAGCGTGGCGAATTTGGTCGAGCAAAGCCCAGGGATCTGCCACTTGCAATTCCAAGTGTTCCGGGGCAAACTCGTTAGAGAGTTCCGCCGCGGCTTTGAGCGAGTCAACTACTACGACTAAACCATAGTTGGCGATCGCCTTTTCTGTTAAAGTTCGGCGCGGGTGATTTGCCAACTGTCTGTCTACCTCAGCCACCACCTTCCTAGCCAGCACCGAATCCGCCGTCAGCAAAATTGCCGACGCCATCGAATCGTGCTCAGCTTGAGCCAACATATCCGCAGCCACGTGTACAGGATTCGCCGAAGCATCCGCAATAATCAACACTTCCGACGGGCCAGCCAGAGAATCGATCCCCACAGTCCCGTAAACCAGTTTTTTAGCCAGGGTGACGTAAATATTCCCCGGCCCAGTAATTAAATCCACCTTCGGAATAGTTTCCGTACCGTAGGCCAAAGCCGCGATCGCCTGCGCCCCGCCTACCCGATAAATCTCATCAACTCCCGCTTCCTGAGCCGCTACCAGCACCGCAGGATTCATTTTCTTCTCCTGTCCGGGGGGAGTACACATCACCAGTCTCGGCACCTTGGCGACCTTCGCAGGAACCGCATTCATGATCACCGAGCTAGGATAGGACGCCTGACCGCCAGGAATGTAGATTCCTGCTCGATCGACCGGGGTGTAGCGTTTGCCCAAAACAATCTCGTCATCACCAAACTGCACCCAAGACTTGGGTACGCGCTGTCGGTGAAACGCCTCTACCTGTTTGCAAGCCAGCCGGATGGCATTTAATAATTCTTTCGACACCTGCTGGTAAGCAGCATCCAATTCGGCGCCTGTCACCCGTAAATCTTCCACATTTAGGGTCATGCGGTCAAATTCAGCAGTGTAGTGCAGCACAGCCCGATCGCCTCTGCGCCTTACAGCTTGCAGCACCTCCCGCACGGTGGCTTCTTTGTGAACGACAAGTTCGTCATGGGTGCGATCGCAGATCCGTCGCAGTTCAGCTTGTGCCTCAACCCACTGAGTAATGATTCGCAGCATGGAGATTAGGAATGCCGTCTATAACTTCACTAACATTTGCTTGACAATTGGGGATTTTTGTGGCTATCTCCTAGAGAAGTAGGCCACCACCAGTCCACAAGCTTAAACCGCGATAGTCGCGGCATTTTCCAAGGCTTCAGTGCAGCGTTTAAATCTCTGTCGAGGATTTTGCAACACTGAGGACAAGTCACAACCTTCTGCTACACAAAACTTGGCTAAACTTATTTAAGTCTCACCATTCAATCAGGATTGCTCCTGAAGGGTCTGCTTCCTGTTTCACCCAAGGGAGTCGGCTCCTTCTTGTCCACAGGCGTTAATTCGGGTGTAGCCCACCCTAATTGAGTTAATTTTAGTTGAAGCTTTTAGCCATGAGTCATCCAATATTTTCAACCCATTTAACGAAACGCGGACTCCCGTTCGACCTTGTAATAGGCTGGTCAGTTTTGACTTGCACGCTGGTTTACTCTCCCAGATAATTAAGCCTTTGTTTTCGGCACTGATGTAATCATACCGCCCCGAATGTTAACCATTCAAGTTAAGTATGACTAATTTTAGTAAACTTTTTGGCTATGCAAGTCCAACTCTAGGAATTGCCCGCCAGAGAACCGGTTGCGGAGGGAGAGGGTGGGAACGCAGAGGGGGAGAGTGTCAGACCCCGATATGATCCGAGAGGGAGAGTGTTCGAGGGGGAGAATTTTGATTCTGCCTTCTACCTTCTACCTTCAGATCCGGCTGTCTTCTACCTTCTACCTTCTACCTTCAGCTTTTTACCTTCTACCTTCGGTAAGTGCTTCTTGCCGAAGCCCAAATAACCCGTATTCTTTCTTATAGCTTAACTTGGATTTTTCCGAGAATTGGATTTTAAGCAAAATAGGTGCTATATTAGTTTTTCCAACACCTGATAATTTTTTTATAAAAAAACGCCAAATTATTGTATACTTGAAAATTGCGCGCAAGAAACCGTGACTTTAACTCGTGACGGTGGAAACACCGCAAAACGCCTCCGTAACACCCGTGTCATACCTGTGGGTATTGTCAGGGGTAAAGAACAGGCAGTTAAATGAGTCAATAAAAAATTATTGCGCGGGCGTCGCCAAAAAGTAGCCACAGACTCAGCTCAATCTGAATCTCAATCTGAGCGAATGGAAAGTGGCTGTCTCACTCCGCCATTAAAAATCAAGCTTTTTGCGGATCGATCCCGAAAAGGTTGTCCTTCAAAATCCCCGTGTCTTGGGACTGTCTTGAGACTAGGGTGTATCAATGAATACCTACTTCCAGCAACTGAACTATGGCAAATATTAAGTCCGCCGTCAAACGAGTCAAAATCGCCGAACGTAACCGCTTGTACAACAAATCTTACAAGTCAGCGGTCAAAACTTTGATGAAGAAGTATTTCGCGGCCGTAGACAAGTACGCCGCAGCTCCGAGCCCGGAATTAATGCAAGAAGTCCAGCAGCGAATGTCTGAGGCCTACAGCAAAATTGACAAAGCTGTCAAAAAAGGTGTACTCCACCGCAACAACGGCGCTCGTAAAAAGTCCCGCTTGGCAAGAACCCTCAAGCCACACGAAACATCCTCGGTAGCGTCTTAAGGAAGCAGAAAGTTCGGCAACGAAGCAGTGTACAAGATTGAAGGGATGGATGTTGAGGGAAGAAGTCAATCGATTTTCGATTTTTGATTTTCGATTTTCGATTTTCGATTGAAGCATTGACTTGCGCGAGATAAATACGTTCGGCAAGTTTCATCGGATACAGGTTTTTTATTTCTGGACGGATGAATCACGTGGCGGGTATCCTGGATGCTTGATTGTCAAGCGTGAAGAAGGAAGAAGGAAGAAAGAAGACGGAAGATTTTTCCCGCACACTCTCTGCCACTCCCACTCCCAGACTCTTTCACTCCCCCCTCGCCCTATCCCACTAGGACTCTCCCGTATCACCTCTAATCTGCTTCCCCCATGCAGCTCATCGACACTCACGTTCATATCAACTTTGAGACCTACAAATCTGAGTTAGAAGCCATTCGAGAACGCTGGCGCGAAGCTGGTGTAGTTCGGCTGGTTCATTCTTGTGTAGAGCCAGAAGAGTTTGCCGGTATTCAAGCAATCGCCAATCAGTTTGCAGAAGTCTCGTTTGCGGTTGGACTCCACCCCCTAGATGCGGACAAGTGGAAAGACGAGACTGCCAGCCAGATTAGGGAATTAGCAAGTTCGGACTCTAGGGTAGTGGCGATCGGCGAAACCGGACTGGACTTTTATAAAGCTGACGATCGAGAACACCAGTTTAAAGTGTTTGAGGCACAGCTTGAAATCGCCCAGGAACTTGACAAACCAGTCATTATCCACTGTCGCGACGCCGCCGCCCCAATGGCCGAAATGCTGAGGAACTTTTGGCAAACACGCGGGCCAGTGCGCGGGGTCATGCACTGCTGGGGAGGCACACCCGAAGAAACCCAGTGGTTTTTAGACCTAGGTTTCTACATTAGTTTTAGCGGAACAGTCACCTTTAAAAAAGCCTTGCAAATACAAGAATCAGCTTGTATGGTAAATAGCGATCGCATCCTAGTCGAGACAGATTGCCCTTTTCTCGCCCCCGTACCCCAGCGGGGAAAACGCAACGAACCAGCCTACGTCTACTACGTAGCCGAGCAAGTTGCTAAATTGAGAGGAGTTTCTCTCTTAACTCTGTCCCAGCAGACAACCGAAAATGCCTGTCAGCTATTCGGCTTTTCTGTTTAGTTATAGCAGAACAGAGAAACGAGGAAAACAGGTTGGTTTAGGAGCCAGCGATCGGGACAATCCCATTTCTATCCAGCCAGAAAAACCGGATTCATCCTTTATTGGAGATTCTTTTGGCGTTGCCTGTTGCGATCGGATTTGCGTCCTATAATAAAAAGAACCGACCGATCGGGCGTTGGCTTAGTCTCCGCGACTGCGATGTCGCCCGGACAGTACCAACACAATGCGAGTACGCTAACCTTCGGGATCGGTCAAAACTTCACGCAATACCTCAAACTTACACACTCAAACTTACACATCAGAAGAAACTTGGAACCTCAGCAATTTGGCAATAGCTGTCAAGTCAATTTTAGGAGTCAAAAGTGTAGGGAATTCACCCAGGGATACCACGAGATCAGAGCTAAAAGCATCTCGATCGAAACTAAAATCCGCACAAAAATACTGCGAGCCACCAGCAAAAATAACCGTTGCATCAGTTGGCAGGCGATCGAAAACATCATATAAATTCTCTCACACAATCCATCAAAAAAACGCAACAAGGTAAAAAAGCCCAGCCTTGGCGCCATGTAAAAAGCTAGAGCCACTGCGGAAAAAGGACACCCATGACCACTAAAGATTACACAGAATTCGCCTTCACCTTGCCCGATTTGATAGAAATCCAGCGGGCAAGTTTTCGCTGGTTCCTAGAAGCCGGACTGATCGAAGAACTCGACAGCTTCTCCCCGATTACAGACTACACGGGCAAGCTGGAACTCCACTTCATGGGCAAAGACTTCAAACTCAAGCGCCCCAAATATGATGTGGACGAAGCCAAGCGGAGGGACAGCACGTACTCGGTGCAAATGTACGTCCCCACCCGCCTGATTAACAAAGAAACAGGGGAAATCAAAGAACAAGAAGTCTTCATCGGCGACTTGCCCTTGATGACCGAGCGCGGCACTTTCATCATCAACGGCGCAGAACGGGTCATCGTCAACCAAATCGTGCGTTCCCCCGGCGTGTACTACAAATCGGAAACCGACAAAAACGGTCGCCGTTCCTATAACGCCTCGCTCATCCCTAACCGTGGCGCTTGGCTCAAGTTCGAGACAGACAAAAACGATTTAGTCTGGGTCAGAATCGACAAAACCCGCAAACTGTCGGCTCAGGTGCTGCTCAAAGCCCTGGGACTTACAGACGGCGAAATCTACGACTCCCTGCGGCACCCGGAATACTTCCAAAAAACGATCGAGAAAGAAGGACAATTCGGCGAAGAAGAAGCTTTGATGGAGCTCTACCGCAAACTCCGTCCCGGTGAACCCCCCACCGTGGCGGGCGGCGAACAGCTCCTTAACTCGCGCTTTTTCGACCCCAAACGCTACGATTTGGGCCGAGTCGGCCGCTACAAACTCAACAAAAAATTGCGCTTGACAGTCCCCGATACCACGCGGGTGCTGACATCGCAAGATATCTTGACGGCGATCGACTACTTAATTAACCTCGAATTCGACATCGGCTCCACCGACGACATCGACCACTTAGGCAACCGTCGCGTCCGCAGTGTCGGAGAACTGCTGCAAAACCAAGTCCGCGTCGGACTCAACCGCTTAGAACGGATCATCCGCGAAAGAATGACCGTCTCGGATGCCGACTCCCTCAGCCCCGCTTCTCTGGTCAACCCCAAACCGCTGGTAGCAGCAATCAAGGAATTCTTCGGTTCCTCCCAGCTATCGCAGTTCATGGATCAAACCAACCCTCTGGCAGAACTGACGCACAAACGTCGGCTTTCGGCCTTGGGCCCTGGAGGTCTGACTCGCGAGCGCGCCGGGTTTGCAGTACGGGACATTCACCCGTCCCACTACGGCCGGATTTGCCCGATCGAAACACCAGAAGGCCCGAACGCCGGTCTGATCGGTTCCTTAGCAACCCACGCCCGCGTCAACCCCTACGGCTTCATCGAAACTCCTTTTTATCCAGTAGAAAAAGGACGGGTGCTGCGCGACAAAGCGCCTGTTTACATGACAGCCGATGAAGAAGACGATTTGCGCGTTGCCCCCGGAGACATCAGCCTCGACGAAAACAACAACCTCTTGGGCGAAACCGTAGCCGTCCGCTACCGCCAAGAATTCACTACCACCACTCCGATGCAGGTGGACTACATGGCGATTTCGCCCGTGCAAATCGTCTCCGTCGCGACATCGCTGATTCCGTTTCTGGAACACGACGACGCCAACCGAGCTCTCATGGGATCGAATATGCAGCGGCAAGCTGTGCCGCTACTGAAACCAGAACGGCCCCTCGTCGGTACGGGCTTGGAAGCTCAGGCCGCCCGAGATTCCGGGATGGTTGTGGTTTCCCGGATCGACGGCGAGGTGATTTACATCGACGCTACCCGGATTATTGTCAAACCCCTGGCTGTAGATGCCGAATCGAATTCCAGCGAAGAACATTTCCTGATTCGGGAATACGACGATCTCAAAGTCAAACAGCCCTCGGTTTGGAAGCAAAAATATGCTGGCTGCATCGAACACGAACTGCAAAAATATCAGCGTTCTAACCAGGATACTTGTTTAAACCAGCGTCCTTTGATTTATGAGGGCGATCGAGTCGTAGCAGGTCAAGTGCTCGCCGACGGTTCCTCCACCGAAGGGGCAGAACTCGCTCTGGGTCACAACATCCTCGTAGCTTATATGCCTTGGGAAGGCTACAACTACGAAGACGCAATGCTAATCAGCGAGCGTTTAGTGTACGAAGATGTCTACACTTCGATCCACATTGAAAAATACGAAATCGAAGCCCGCCAAACCAAACTCGGCCCCGAAGAAATCACCCGCGAAATTCCTAACGTCGGCGAAGACGCGCTGCGCCAGCTAGACGAACAAGGAATTATCCGCAAAGGTGCCTGGGTAGAAGCCAGCGACATCCTAGTCGGCAAAGTCACCCCCAAAGGCGAATCCGACCAACCGCCGGAAGAAAAACTGCTGAGGGCAATCTTCGGCGAAAAAGCCCGCGATGTGCGCGACAATTCCCTCCGCGTCCCTAACGGCGAAAAAGGCCGCGTGGTGGACGTGCGGGTGTTTACCCGCGAACAGGGTGACGAACTGCCCCCCGGCGCCAACATGGTCGTCCGCGTCTACGTGGCTCAAAAGCGGAAGATTCAAGTCGGCGACAAAATGGCCGGCCGCCACGGGAATAAGGGTATTGTGTCCCGGATTCTGCCGATGGAGGATATGCCTTATTTGCCCGACGGGACTCCCGTTGACATAGTGCTCAATCCCTTGGGCGTACCGTCGCGGATGAACGTGGGTCAGATTTTTGAGTGCTTGCTGGGATGGGCGGGCGAAAATCTGTCGATGCGGTTCAAGATGGTGCCTTTTGATGAAATGCACGGCGCTGAAAAGTCTCGCGAAACCGTACACGGCAAGCTACAGGAGGCACGCGAAAAAACCGGCAAGCCTTGGGTGTTTAATGAAAAGCACCCCGGCAAGACTATTGTCTACGATGGCCGAACTGGGGAACCGTTCGATCGTCCGATCACAGTCGGCATCGCTTATATGCTGAAGCTGGTGCACTTGGTAGACGACAAGATCCACGCCCGTAGCACAGGCCCTTACTCGCTGGTAACGCAGCAGCCTTTGGGCGGCAAAGCGCAGCAAGGGGGTCAGCGGTTCGGAGAAATGGAAGTCTGGGCTCTGGAAGCGTTCGGCGCAGCTTATACTTTGCAAGAGTTGCTGACTGTGAAGTCGGACGATATGCAGGGGCGGAATGAAGCGCTGAATGCGATCGTCAAAGGCAAAGCTATTCCGCGCCCCGGTACGCCGGAATCTTTCAAGGTGCTGATGCGGGAGTTGCAGTCTTTGTGCTTGGATATTGCCGTGCACAAGGTGAATACGTCCGACGAGGGCAGCGAGCACGTTGAGGTGGATTTGATGGCAGATGCTGGGGGCAAGCGATCGCCCTCCCGGCCTACTTACGAATCGCTTTCTCGTGACGAACTTGACGAGGATTAGGCATTAAAGATTTTAGATTAAAGATTAAAGATTTTTTGACAGCCTTCAATTCTTTAATCTTTAATCGACAATCTCAAATTAAAATGCCTCAGCAGTGTTCGTACCACTGCTGAGGCGAATCAACGCTCTAAACAGGAGAGACGCTGAACATGAATATTGTAACAGTTGTCCCAGGAATTCAAGGAGAAGTTGACCGGGCGACGGGCTGTATTAATTGGCAAGGGAGCAAGTTTGGCAACGGTTACGGGCGCAAGTGGATCGATGGCAAAACAGTATTAGTCCACCGTTTAGTCCTCGAGTCGAAAATAGCAGGGTTCCTCGGTTCCGGTTATTTTGGTTGCCATACCTGCGACAATCGAAGCTGCATCAACCCGGCACATCTGGTAGTAGGTACTGCTGCTGAGAATACCGGGCAGATGATTGGGCGCGATCGCAAAACTCCCAGACGCAAAAGTATTCCCGGTATTGGCATATTGTCGATCGCACAACTACGGGAAATTCAGACTAAATATTTATCTGGAACCATCAAGAACCACCTAGCAAAAGAGTATGGAGTACAACATGAAACTATTACTAAGATACTTCAGACAAATATTCCCGATAACTTCACTACAGTTTCACCCAATTTTTTAGGAGAAATTCAAGACAGCGGCTGCATCATTTTCTCAGGTGGAAAGGATGGTCAAGGTTATGGCAGATACTGGAAAAATGGGAAATTAAAATCAGTTACCCGTGCTGTTTTAGCCGAGAAATTAGGATATGAACTTCCGACTTCGATGGATGCTTGTCATACCTGCGACAATCCCAGTTGCATCAATCCAGAACACCTTTGGGCAGGTACTCGCACTCAAAATTTGTTAGATGCTTCTAAGAAAGGACGCACTCAAGGAAAAAGTCATCCTCTTTCCAATGCCAAATTAGATTGGGAAAAGGTGCGAGAAATTCGACAAAAGCTAGCAGCAGGAGAGAGGATGAAGGATGTAGCACAGGAATACAGTGTCGGCCGCAAAACCATACACGATATTAAATATCACGTCACTTGGAAGGAAGCAGGCGAAGAGGTTCCAGTTCCTCGCATGGGTGGATATCTCGATCGAAAATTGACTTTCGAGCAAGCTCTTGAGGTACGAAAAAGGATTAGAGATAGAGAATCAATCTCTCAAATAGCTGATGACTTAAAAGTATCCTCAAGTGTTATCTATGATATTAAAAATAATATCACTTATAAAGGAGTATAAGAGTGATTTAAACCTAAAAAAAGCACAGAAAAAAGATAAACCACCCCAAATAATCTACTGTAAATTATCAATTGGAGTCAAGAATGGCTAAAATAGAACAACGCTTTGATTACGTCAAGATCGGGTTAGCTTCACCCGAAAGAATTCGACAGTGGGGAGAGAGGACTTTACCCAACGGTCAGATAACTGGAGAGGTGACAAAACCAGAAACAATTAATTATCGCACGTTAAAACCTGAAATGGATGGCTTGTTTTGCGAGCGCATTTTTGGGCCTGCAAAAGATTGGGAATGTCATTGTGGGAAGTACAAACGAGTTCGCCATAGAGGCATTGTTTGCGAAAGATGCGGTGTAGAAGTCACTGAATCTCGCGTCCGCCGTCACCGGATGGGATTTATCAAATTAGCGGCTCCCGTAGCTCACGTTTGGTATCTCAAAGGCATCCCGAGTTACATGGCAATTCTGTTAGATATGCCGCTGCGAGATGTCGAACAAATCGTGTATTTCAATGCCTACGTTGTCCTCAATGCAGGTAATGCAGAAAAGCTGCAATACAAGCAATTGCTCACCGAAGATGCTTGGCTGGAAATAGAAGACGAACTTTACAGCGAAGATTCCACGCTGACGGGCGTAGAAGTAGGCATAGGTGCTGAAGCTTTGCAAGTTTTGCTGCAAAATATTCCGCTAGAAAGTGAAGCGGAAAAGTTGCGGGAAGATATTGCTAATGCTAAGGGTCAAAAACGGGCAAAGTTAATTAAACGCTTGCGGGTTATTGACAACTTCATCGCTACGGGTTCTCAACCCGATTGGATGGTTCTCAACGTGATTCCCGTGATTCCCCCCGACTTGCGGCCAATGGTGCAGTTAGACGGCGGCCGTTTTGCAACCAGTGACCTCAACGACCTCTATCGGAGAGTCATCAACCGCAATAACCGCTTAGCTAGACTGCAAGAAATTCTGGCGCCGGAGATTATCATCCGTAACGAAAAGCGGATGCTGCAAGAAGCAGTGGATGCGCTGATTGACAACGGTCGCCGGGGCCGGACAGTGGTGGGGGCAAATAATCGGCCGCTGAAGTCGCTGTCGGACATCATTGAAGGGAAACAAGGTCGCTTCCGGCAAAACTTGCTGGGTAAACGGGTTGACTACTCCGGGCGTTCCGTGATTGTGGTGGGGCCGAAGCTGAAGATTCATCAGTGCGGATTGCCGAGGGAAATGGCGATCGAACTTTTCCAGCCCTTCGTCATCCACCGCCTAATCCGCCAAGGATTAGTCAACAACATCAAAGCAGCCAAAAAACTGATTCAGCGCAACGATCCTAGTGTTTGGGACGTGCTTCAGGAAGTGATTGAAGGACACCCAGTAATGCTAAACCGGGCCCCCACCCTGCACCGTTTGGGGATTCAAGCCTTTGAGCCGATTTTGGTAGACGGGAGAGCAATTCAGCTTCACCCGCTGGTTTGTCCGGCCTTTAACGCCGACTTTGACGGCGACCAAATGGCCGTACACGTGCCATTGTCTCTGGAATCTCAGGCCGAAGCGCGGTTGCTCATGCTGGCTTCTAACAACATTATGTCGCCGGCTACTGGGAGACCGATCGTTACTCCTTCTCAAGATATGGTGCTCGGTTGCTATTACTTGACAGCCGAAAATCCTGACGCTCAAAAAGGAGCCGGTCACTATTTCTCCAACCTCACCGACGCAGTTGTAGCTTACGAGCAAGGAGTTGTTGACTTGCACTCTTATGTGTGGGTGAGGTTTCAAGGCGCTATCGAAAACACAGAACCGGAAGGAGAACCGCTGAAAGTAGAACGATCGACTGACGGCATAGTGACGAAGGAATATAAGTTCCGCCGGGTTCGGGAAGATGGGGAGGGTAAGGTGATTAATCAGTTTATTCGCACTACTCCGGGCAGGATTATTTATCACCAAACTATTGAGTCGGTGATAAATAATTAGGAAGTAATGGGTAAGGGGTGGTGGGTAATGACTGATAAGTAATCGCTAATAAATAATGGTGATTGAAGTTAGAAAAGTTACCCATTACTACTTACTAATTACTAATAAATACGGTTGGGTTAAGAAGGGGTGGGTGAAATGTTGGGTGGGTGAAATGTTGGGGTTAGTTCCACGGGCCCAACCTACTTACTACTACTTACTACTGCCCTCTGCCTCGCAGCAAGAGAGCCTCCTGCGTCAATACTCCAATTACCAATTACTACTACTACTCAGAAAAATGACAGAAAATAAGGAAATTGTTTTTCGCAATCGAGTTGTTGACAAAGGTCAGCTCAAAAAATTAATTTCTTGGTCTTTTATGCACTACGGAACGGCCCGTACAGCGCAAATGGCCGATAAACTCAAAGACCTGGGTTTCCGGTTTGCGACACGAGCGGGAGTTTCGATTAGCGTAGACGACCTACAAGTGCCCCCATCAAAACGATCGCTCCTAGACGCAGCCGAAGAAGAAATCCGCATCACCGAACAAAAATACACCAGAGGCGAAATCACCGAAGTCGAACGCTTCCAAAAAGTAATCGACACCTGGAACAGCACCTCAGAAGACCTCAAAGACGAAGTAGTCAAAAACTTCCGAGCCACAGACCCCCTGAACTCCGTCTACATGATGGCCTTCTCCGGAGCACGGGGAAACATCTCCCAAGTCCGACAGCTAGTCGGAATGCGCGGATTAATGGCAGACCCCCAAGGAGAAATCATCGACCTACCAATCAAAACCAACTTCCGCGAAGGACTCACCGTCACCGAATACATCATCTCCTCCTACGGAGCACGCAAAGGCTTAGTCGATACAGCACTGCGGACAGCAGACTCAGGCTACCTCACTCGCCGCTTAGTCGATGTATCCCAAGACGTAATCGTCCGGGAAGTAGACTGCGGCACCCAGCGAGGAATTCGAGTCCGACCCATGACCGATGGAGCAACAGTGCTCATACCCCTCAAAGACAGGCTGCTAGGGCGCGTCTTGGCCAGAGATGTCCTGCACCCCAAAACAAGAGAAATTGTCACTTATGGCAGCGAGAAAGCAGTCCGAAATCAGCCAATCACCGATGAATTAGCAGGAGAAATTGGTAACTCTGGAGTAGGCGAAGTGTACCTACGATCGCCCCTGACCTGCGAATCTACCCGATCCGTATGTCAGCACTGCTATGGCTGGAGTCTCGCCCACCTGAAAATGGTAGACATGGGAGAAGCCATCGGGATTATTGCCGCCCAATCCATCGGCGAACCCGGAACCCAACTCACCATGCGTACCTTCCACACCGGCGGCGTATTCACCGGAGAAGTCGCCAAACAAGAACGCGCCCCCTTCCCTGGCGTAGTCAAATTCAAAAACCTGCGTACCCGCTCCTTCCGCACCAGACACGGCGAAGAAGCACTCGTCGCCGAAAACAACGGCAAACTTGTATTTGAAGGCGACGGATTTGAAGAAGGGAAAACCAGCGCCAAAAATCAAAAACTCAAAATCGAACTAGCCATCGTCCAAGGCTCCACCCTCATGGTCAAAGACGGACAGCGCGCCATACCCGGTCAAGTATTAGCAGAAGTGCCCATCGTCGGACGCGCAGCCCGCAAAACCACCGAAAAAGTCACCACAGACGTAGCCTCCGACCTAGCCGGAGAAGCCAAATTTGCCGACCTAGTACCAGAAGAAAAAACCGATCGCCAAGGCAACACCACCCGCACCGCCAGCAAAGGCGGACTCATTTGGATACTCTCAGGAGAAGTCTACAACCTGCCCCCCGGCGCCGAACCAGCAGTGAAAAACGGCGATCGCATCCCCGCCGAAAGCGTCATAGCCGAAACCAAACTCATCTCCGAACACGGCGGCGTAGTCCGCATCGCCGACCCCAGAGAAATCGAAATAATCACCGCCCAAGTCCTCCTCGACCAAGCAGTCGTCCGCGCCGAAAGCGCAGGCGGCCGCGACCACTACACCATCGAAACATCCTCCAAACAGCGGTTTTCCCTCAAAACAGCCCCAGGAAGCAAAGTCATCAACGGAGAAGTCGTCGCCGAACTGCTCGACGACAGCTACCGCACCGCCACAGGAGGCATCGTCAAATATGGCGGAGTCGAAGTCCACAAGCGCGGCAAAGCCAAACTTGGCTACGAAGTCGTCAAAGGCGGCACCCTGCTCTGGATACCAGAAGAGTGCCACGAAGTCAACAAAGACATCTCCCTCCTCCTAGTCGAAGACGGCCAATACGTCGAAGCCGGCACAGAAGTCGTCAAAGACATCTTCTGCCAAACCAGCGGAGCAGTAGAAATCACCCAGAAAAACGACATCCTCCGGGAAATAGTCATCAAACCAGGCACCCTCCATGTAGTAGACCGCCCCCCCCTAACATTAGGCGAAGGTCAAATCGTCAACGCCGGTCAAGAAATTTTCCCAGGCTTGATTGCCGAAGAATTGGGCTATGCCGAATATATCGAAACCCCCGAAGGCCCCGCCTTATTGCTGCGGCCCGTCGTCGAATTTCCCGTACCCGACAAGCCACCCGTACCCTCACAGACCGCCCTCAACGAGTCCATCTCCTTGAAAGCAGTGCAGCGACTTCCTTACAAAGATGGAGAGCGCGTCAAATCAGTCGAAGGATTGGAACTACTGCGGACTCAGCTTATCTTGGAAATTGGCTCCGGAGCTCCGCAACTGGCCGCAGATATCGAGCTATTGCCAGACGAAGAAGATGCTACAGCTTTTGGCGCCGATGGTTCTGGGCCCGCTTGGGGTTCCGCCGAAGATGTGTCGCAGGAGTTGGCGGTAGCCGTGGATGATGGGAGCGATCGAACCTCCAAGACTTTCCGCTTGCAGCTAGTAATTTTGGAATCCCTCGTAATTCGGCGGGATGTCTCTGCTGACCCGACTCAAGGCAGCACTCACACGCGGCTGTTGGTCGAAGATGGACAGTCGATCGCCCCCGGTGCCGTAGTCGCCCGCACCGAAATTCTCTGCAAAGAAGCCGGTATCGTTCGGGGCATCCGTGAAGGCCACGGCGAACCAGTGCGCCGACTCTTGGTGATGCGAGATGCCGACTCTATTTCCATTTCTGTAGCCGGCACCCCCGATGTCAGTCCGGGTCAACTGCTCGTCGCTGGTACCGAAATAGCTCCCGGAGTTGTTCTCGAAGAATCCGGCCAAGTTGTGAAAGTTGTACCCGCATCCGAGACAGAACCCGCCAAACTCTTGCTCAGGGTAGCTCGTCCTTACCGGGTTTCTGCCGGTGCAGTCCTGCACGTAGACGACGGCGACCTAGTGCAGCGGGGCGACAACCTAGTGATTCTCGTGTTTGAGCGCGCAAAGACTGGGGATATCATTCAGGGTTTGCCCCGCATTGAGGAACTTCTGGAAGGACGGAAGCCCAAGGAAGCCTGTATTTTAGCCAAGCGGCCCGGCACAGCTCGTGTAGTTACAGATGACGATGTTGTGGAACTGGCGGTGATTGAGGATGACGGCCGGATTGAGGAGTATCCTTTGTTGCCCGGTCAAAACCCGATCGTTTCTGACGGACAGCGCGTAGGCGTCGCCGAAGCCTTGACCGATGGGCCTGCTAACCCTCACGAGATTCTGGAGGTGTTCTTCCACGTGCTCAAGGAGCGGCAGTCTACTTTTGAGGCGGCTTTGGAGAGTTTCCAACAGGTGCAGACCTTTTTGGTGAACGAAGTGCAGTCGGTTTATCAGTCTCAGGGCGTCGATATTTCCGACAAGCACATCGAGGTAATCGTCCGGCAGATGACCAACAAAGTCAGGATGGAGGATGGCGGCGATACTACTATGCTGCCGGGCGAGTTGGTAGAGTTGCGGCAGGTAGAGCAGGTGAATGAGGCGATGTCAATTACTGGTGGGGCGCCGGCGGATTATACTCCCGTGTTGCTGGGGATTACTAAGGCTTCGCTGAATACTGATAGCTTTATTTCCGCTGCTTCGTTCCAGGAGACTACGCGGGTGTTGACTGAGGCTGCGATCGAAGGTAAGTCTGACTGGCTGCGAGGCCTCAAGGAAAATGTGATTATTGGCCGCCTGATTCCTGCCGGTACTGGGTTCAATGCCTATGAGGATGCTGGGGTTCAGGATGCGGGTTTTGATGGTGCCGTATTTGATGACGACATCCACGATTTACAGGAGGATGTTGTACTTGACGATCGCACTGCCCGTCGTGCTTATACGATCGAAAGCGGCTATGAAATTGGCCGCGGGGCCGATCTTGAGCCCGATGAGGATTTTGAGGAAGTTGAGGTTGATGAGGACGATTTTGTCGCTGAGACTGAGGATGATGCCTTGGGGCCTGATGTTGACGATGAGGATGATATTGGTTTTGATTTTGATGAGGATGAAGACTAATCATAGTTTTGAGGTTGCATGAAGTGAGTGAATGGTGTTGCGATCGCTGAGGATAATTTCGTTCCTCGTCGCAACGCACACTCCTATTTCACTCGTCATAAAAATCTCAAATTTGTCCTCAGAAATTACAAGTCCGAACTCATAGCTTTGTGCGATCGGACATCGAAAGGAAGAAGGAAGAAGGAAGATTCAGAGTTCAAGAAAACTTTGTAAATAAGAGAGTTTTAATTGTTTGTTGGTTCAAACAAACAATTCTTTCTTCCTTCTTCCTTTTTCCTTCTTCCTTCTGCATATATGGTTCACTCAATCAGGCAGCAAAGCCTTGATTTGATTAACAAACTCTTGATGGTCTACCACAGGTTTAGAGATGTAACCGTCGGCACCGCTTTGATCCAGAAATGTTTCTTTATCACCGGCCATCGCGTGAGCAGTCACCAAAATAATCGGCAGCGAGGCCGTTTGCGGGTCAGCTTTGAGCAGTTGAGTAATCTTAATGCCGTCAACAGATTTGCCCTGGTACACGCTGCGCGAAAGAGACACATCCATTAAAATCAAATCAGCTTCGCCGTTGGCAGCAATCTGCATCACCTCTTCAACATTTTCCGTGTGCTTTACGGCTAAGCCCCCCCGCTTAGTCAGAATTTTGGAAAAAACCCGAGCATTAACCAAATCGTCCTCTACAATCAGAACGGTTTTCATAAATAAATATGGGAAGTATAGAAACTTTGTGACTTTAGTCCAAAGAGGAACACGGCACAGGGACTACATCCCCGTCAAAAATGCAGAGTTTTTAGCGCCATCAGCCGGGAACCCTGCAAAACCCGTATGTATATCCTTGAGCCACTAGCTGTGAGAGGGTTTACAGATGCTTAGAAGCATCCAGTACCATCATTTAGACTACTACACACAGACAGTTTAGTTCTTTTTTATAACTAGACCTGGAACTGGTGAGAGTCTCAAGATTCTCAGGTAGCAGGTTTCTAGTACAATCCAGGACGGATGGACGACGCCTCGAAACCGGGTTTTTGATCGTTTCGGCGGGCTATAACGAACTCTTGCTATGAAAAAACCCGGTTTCTGACTACCCGTGCGTCCTGGACTATAGTATCCTCTCTTTCGGTCAAGCCTTCGGCTTCTACCATTTTAGATTTTAGATTTTAGATTTTAGATTTTAGATTTTAGATTTTAGATTTTAGATGGGAACTGATTGACTGGATATCCGTTTGGAACACGGGCCTACAGTTGCACTATTTTTTGAACTGGTATTAGATTCGGGAATGTGTGATAATTATTTTCCTTCTTCCTCATTAGAATCAAGCCATGTTTATTCACATACTCCCGTCGCCACAGCATTCGGAGTAGCGAATCGAGCGGGGATTGTTGGAGATTCCTAATACTCAGTTTTAACCCCTCAAAACGGCTGAAAATATCGACGCTTGCGTTCATCAAGGGGATGTCAGACTAGGAGATATCGCCAGGAGAGCTTTTGACTGATGAATTCATCAATATCGGCATTTTTGACACTCTCAGCGAGTCAGGGCCACGCTCTATGGTTGAATAAGCCCAAAACTTGGACTTCCCTCATCAGAAAAAATGGGTAGAAACCCCGTGCTAGAAGCACGGCTTTATATTTTTGATTTACTACCGCCTTGGGATTGGTTAACGGGAGTGTACTTTTGTATTGCACTTTCAACGGGACAATTACCGCTTCCAATCTTCCAATCCTGTACGCATAGTATTTTGCACTGGTTGTGCCTCCCATGAATGGGGTAATGTTAGCTTCGACAATGTTTCGAGAGCTTGTTAGACCTGCAACACTGTTGAGCGTGACCTTAGAACTGTTTAATTGCTTCGGACAGAGCAGGGGACTAGCTACACATCCACAGGGTGTCGTGACTCTCAAAACGTAGGCAATTAAGCCTTAGTCTGGTCAGTACGGCTTGCCAGATTTCTCTTGCAAGCCCCGTGTCTTTAGACCGGGGTTACTGACAGTCCAGTCGCCTCTACACGATCAGAACAAGTACCAGTACCAGAGGTATTCCAATTCCGCTTACTTTTCTTTTTTAATACTTTCGGAGTCCATCACGCTTGCCAAAATACGGTAAGCTCGATCGTCTACCATTGCTGCTCGATCCAAGCTACGACTATACCGAGACGAGATCAATCTGGGGTTTCTCCTGAATATAATATTTCTTCGTGTAGATGGTTATTCCTAATTGCAATTAAATTCTATCATGGATTGACGGGGACTCAAGTCCCTCGTGATGCTTTCCTAGGAAGAGCTACAGCCTCACTACGTTCTGAGTTTCTGGCATTCCGTGTTCTCCTGTGAATCAACCTTCTCACGGCAGAAGGTAAATAGACAGGTAGACACAAATGAAGGCAACATAGAGGTTAGGGTAAGAGTGGAGAGTAAGAGGCCAGTGTGGCCCGTCTTCGGGACTCTGATTCTGCTTTCACAAGTTAAGTTTATTTTTATTCTTCAACTGGGCGGTTGGGTCGAACTTTCGGTTCGCCTGCTGCAAAGGCTTTTAAATCGAGACAGGGAACCTCGGCATTATTGACAGAGGCTGTTTTCACTCAGGAATTAACGGACACAAGGACTCATGGCTAAACAACTCAACCTACTTTCCGGGCAAGTAATTTCTACGCCTCTGCACGCCGAGATGCAGCAATCGTACCTCGAATATGCCATGAGTGTGATCGTCGGGCGAGCTTTGCCTGATGTCCGCGACGGTTTAAAACCAGTTCACCGTCGAATTTTATATGCGATGCACGAACTCGGTCTGACGCCAGACCGACCTTACCGTAAGTGCGCCAGGGTAGTTGGAGATGTTTTGGGAAAATATCACCCCCACGGCGACCAATCGGTTTACGACGCTCTGGTACGCATGGTTCAGGAGTTTTCGAGCCGCTATCCTTTACTGGCGGGTCACGGCAATTTCGGTTCGGTGGACAATGATCCGGCGGCTGCTATGCGCTATACGGAAACGAGGCTAGCACCGATCGCCCACGAAGCTATGCTAACCCAAGTCGGCGATGCAACTGTTGATTTTACTGCTAACTTTGACAGTTCCCAGCAGGAACCGACGGCGCTGCCTGCTCAGTTGCCGTTTCTGTTACTCAACGGCTGTACGGGCATTGCTGTGGGGATGGCAACTAATATCCCGCCGCACAATTTGGGGGAGGTGGTAGACGGTTTAATTGCTTTGATTGAAAACCCGGAACTATCCGACGAGAAGTTGATAGAACTGATTCCAGGTCCTGATTTTCCAACCGGAGGGGAAATCGTCGCTACAGAGGGCATTGTTGACGCCTACACTAAGGGTCGAGGCAGCATTGCGGTCAGGGGTGTGGCCGGGGTGGAAGAAGTGCCAGGTAATCGCAAGGTGCGTACTAAAACGGCGATCGTGGTGACGGAGTTTCCGTTTCAGGTAAATAAGGCGGCTTGGATTGAAAAGGTGGCGGAGTTGGTCAATGCTGGCCGCCTCGACGGTATTTCTGATTTGCGTGACGAGAGCGATCGCGAAGGCATTCGAGTGGTGATTGAACTCAAGCGGGAATTTACCCCTGAAGCGGTTCTGGCTCGTCTTTACCAACAAACTGACCTGCAAACAAATTTTGGCGCGATTTTGCTGGCAATTGTCAACGGTCAACCGCGACAGTTGACGCTGAGACAATTGTTGCAAGAATTTCTCGATTTCCGGGAAGTGACTCTTACCCGCCGCTACAATTACGAGTTGCAAGCTGCAGAACGCCGCTGTCATATTGTCCAAGGCTTAATGTTGGCTTTGACAAATCTCGATACCGCGATCGACATTCTCAGAAATTCTCCTGACGGCTCTACTGCTAAGCAAACTTTCCAAGTTCGCCTCAATTTGAGCGAAAGTCAAGCTGATGCGATTTTGGCGATGCCTATGCGTAGGCTGACTGGTTTGGAAAGGCAAAATTTGCAGTCTGAGTTTGATGAGTTGATGGCTAATATTCAAGAATTGCAGCGGTTGTTGAGCGACAGACGCGAACTTTTGAAGGCTTTAAAGAAGGAATTTCGATCGCTCAAACGCAAGTACGCTGACCCCCGCCGCACTAAATTCGCCAATGGAACTGCACGCGCAGCAAACGCCGAATCACAATTTGCGGGCAAGAAAAATTCTGGGGTGAAGCAGTTGTCGCCGGCAACGATTCAGCCTAACTTATTGCCCGTTCTAGAGGCAGAGGAAACTATTGTTGAATTTTCGCACAAGCAGTACGTGCGACGCTTGCCGCCTGGGGAAAAACCACGCTCGAAAAGTCGCGAAAAATCGGTTTCAGCTTTAGAAAAAAATGAAGATTTTATTGTGACGGCAGATCTGACGAAAACCGATCGCACTTTGGTCGTCTTAACTCCTAACGGCAAAGCTTACCCGCTGAAAGTGGCAGATATTCCTAGTAGTAGCGCCAAAGACCGGGGAACGCCGATCGTTAGTTTGTTGTCGCCGAGTGCTACCAAAGAAAGTGCCGGTCGCGCTTTGTCGGAAATCACAGTCGCACACTTTATTTTGCCGGAAAATTCGGAAGCGGCAGATTTAGTAACTCTGACTCAGCAAGGGAAAATTAAGCGCTTGCCGATGCAGGAATTTGCTGATTTGACTAATCGCGGCGTTACTGTTGTTAAACTCAAGGAGGACGATCGGCTGCGCTGTGCGAGTCTGGGTAAAGTCGGCGAGCAAGTGGCGATCGCAACTTCAGGAGGCCGAGTCCTTCGGTTTGAGATCGATGATGAACAACTGCCGCCAATGGGCCGCGCGGCCCAGGGATCTCAAGTAACCAGGTTGCGGAAGCAGGAAGAGTTGGTGGGTTGCATCACTCTCGACGCGAACGACAGTCTGGTACTATTTTCCGAGTTGGGTTGGGCAAAACGAATGCCTGCAGGTTCTGTCAGACTTACTAACAGGGGCGAAATTGGCACTCAAGCTTTTCGTTTCTCAGAGCCTAAAGATGCTTTAGTTGGCTTGCTGCAGGCTGTTCCGGGTACGGATGTCAAACTTTTTACTAATTCTGGCCGCCTGCTGCGATCGACTATTGATGCTATAGCTTTTTGGGGGAAAGATGCTGCGGGCGATCGAGTTTTTGACCTCAATCCAGGTGAAAAAATTATCAAAGTTATCAGCAGTCAATAGTCATTAGTCATTGGTCA
Organism: Microcoleus sp. B7-D4; assembly: GCF_036705125.1. NCBI lineage: Bacteria > Bacillati > Cyanobacteriota > Cyanophyceae > Oscillatoriales > Microcoleaceae > Microcoleus > Microcoleus sp. B7-D4. The sequence continues at coordinate 93,414 of NZ_JAUBTT010000004.1, read as the reverse complement.
TTATTCGCTGTGCCTCGATTGAGACTTGGCCTTGTTGCCTTCGAGCGTCTACGTCCAATTCTATTCCCCATTCAGCCTTGTTCCCAGGCTCTGCCTGGGAATACATACCCGGAGGCTCTGCCTCCAATTCCCCAATCTAAAATCTAAAATCTAAAATCTAAAATTGTTTAATGGCGCAAGTTGTATTAGAAAATATCTACAAAAGTTTTCCGCTCCGCCAAGGAGAACAGGAAAAAGAAGCAAACACCGTCGCAGAAAGTGTCTCGCCTATAGCCGATCGCCCTGCGTCTAACAGCGTTTTGCGGCGCATTAACCTGACGGTCGAAGACGGGGAATTCATGGTGCTGGTGGGGCCTTCTGGCTGCGGAAAAAGCACTTTGCTGCGCTCGATCGCCGGTTTGGAAGTTTTAACGGCCGGCAATATTTGGGTGGGCGATCGGCTCCTTAACGATTTGCCTCCTAAAGACCGAGATATCGCTATGGTATTTCAAAATTATGCTCTCTATCCTCACTTAACAGTTTACGATAATCTCGCCTTTGGATTGCGCCGCTCGGAAAGGGAGAAGGAAGAAGGAAGTTCGGCAACGGATTCTGTAACGGATGTAACGGATGTAACTGATAGAAGGAAAAAGGAACAAGGAACAAGGGAAAAGGGAGCAGCTAGAAGGAAGCAGCTAGAAGGGAGCAGAGAGAAGGGAGAAGAGACAGAAAAAGAAAAAGGAAGCAGGGAGAAGGCAGAAAAAATCAGGAATCAGGTAAAAGAGCTTATTAATTATTTAGCTTCTAATACTTTAAACAACGAGCGAATATATGCTTTATGGGAGGATTTTTTGGTAGGAGCGACTCGCAAGTTGCCTCCGGGTTTGCGCTACTTGTCGGAACGGGAAAAGGCTGTAGGAAAAAGAGTGCGGGAGGTAGCTGAATTATTGCAAATAGAATCTCTTTTAAATCGCTTGCCGAAACAACTTTCGGGAGGGCAAAAGCAGCGGGTAGCTTTGGGTAGGGCGATGGCTAGAAATCCTGAAGTTTTTTTGATGGACGAACCGTTATCGAATCTGGATGCGAAATTGAGGGCCCAAACGAGATCGCAAATTGTGCAGTTGCAGCGACAGTTGGGAACTACAACTATTTATGTAACTCACGACCAAACTGAGGCGATGACTATGGGCGATCGGATTGCTATTATGAAGGTCGGCCAGATTCAGCAAGTAGCTCAACCTCTAGAGCTTTACAATAAGCCGGCTAATCTGTTTGTTGCTGAGTTTATTGGTTCTCCGCCGATGAATTTCTTGTTGGTGGAATTTAGTGCCCCCTTGTTGATTTCTCACCCGCAATTTCGCTTTACTTTACCCGATATTTGGGCAAAAAGTCTACAACAATATGACGGGCGAGGGCTAATTTTGGGCATTCGGCCGGAACATCTGAGCATTAACCCTCCGGCTACCAAAAATATTTCGGTACAAGTGGAAATTGTAGAGGCTTTGGGACACGAAACTTATTTGGGAGTTTGTTTGACGGATGCTCCGGCCGTGCGGATGCAAGTGCGGGTTCCTCCGGAGCGATCGATCCGAGTTGGCGAGGAGCTTTGGTTGGCCATCGCCCATGACAAGATTCACTTGTTCGACCCTGATACCGAGTTGGCTATTTTTCCTCGTTAGGCAAAATCATCAAGGTCGATCGACCGTTGTGACCGATATCACTAATCACAAGCTTGCATTTTTTTCAAGGAATGTTATATTTATTTACATAAGCCTTACACAAGTTAACGAAAGGAGTTCGCACTATGCAAGAACAAAAACGCAACGCTTGGAACTGGGGCTTCAGCGAAGGAGCCGAAAATTGGAACGGTCGTTTCGCTATGATTGGCTTTTCTGCCGCTGTCATCATCGAATTGGTTTCCGGTCAAGGTCTGCTTCACTTTTGGGGCGTGATGTAATTTTCTAGTTAAGATTTTTGTGCCAATGCAAAGCTTGGGAGTTCCGTTACGGACTCCCAAAATTTTGACAGCGCGATTTGGGCCACAAATAGCCAATTGCTCCCTGCAGTTAGCAGCACAAAATTTAACAGCTATAGCTCAAACCGGGTCGGGGGGTTCCCCCCCCAAAAGAGTGATAATCACTCTTTCGGGTGATGCTAGCAAATTACTCTAGCGGATATATTCTTTTAAGATGCTGTTCCGGTTGGGATGGCGCAACTTCCGCAGGGCTTTAGCCTCGATTTGGCGAATCCGCTCGCGGGTGACGTTAAAGATTTGACCAATTTCCTCCAAGGTCTTCATCCGTCCGTCATCTAAGCCGTAACGCAGTCGCAGTACATCCCGTTCGCGGGGGCTGAGAGTATCCAAAACGCTTTCCAAATCTTCCCTGAGCAAGTTTTTCGAGACTTGATCTTCTGGCGTTTCCCCGTCAGATTCAATAAAGTCTCCCAGACGCGAGTCTTCCTCTTTGCCGATCGGAGTTTCTAGAGAGATGGGCAACTGTGCGGACTTAGCAATGAACCGCAACTTCTCGATCGTCATCTCCATCTTAGTGGCGATTTCTTCTTCCGTAGGCTTGCGGCCCATTTCCTGAGACAGGAGTTTGGTAGTTTTCTTGATCCGCGAAATGGTTTCGTAAAGGTGAACCGGCAGGCGGATAGTGCGGGATTGGTCGGCAATTGCTCGGGTGATGGCCTGACGTATCCACCAAGTTGCGTAGGTAGAAAACTTGTAGCCTTTTTCATGATCGAATTTTTCAGCGGCCCGGATCAGACCCAAAGAGCCTTCCTGAATCAAATCTTGGAAAGACAAACCGCGATTCATGTATTTTTTGGCGATCGACACCACCAAACGCAGGTTTGATTGCACCATTTTCTCCTTGGCCCGACGGCCGACGTGGAGTCGGTGACGGAATGCAGGAAGTGCCATATCTACAGCATTAGCCCATTCGCTGTCTTTGGGTTCGCGGTTATACTCTTCGAGCAGTTGTTCTCGAACTCGCTCTAATTCCAGCAAATCTGCAATCTTGCGCGCTAGTTCAATCTCTTCGTCAGCTCGCAGCAATCGAATCCGACCGATTTCTTGCAGGTAAAGACGAATAGAGTCTTCAGTATAATGCTTTTTCTTTGCCTGTGCCCGACGGCGGGCTTTGGCGCCTTTGCCAGATTTAGGGTCTTCCTCAGATTGAGAGTCTAAGAATTCTTCTCGATCGTCTTCTTCGTCGATAAAGAGTTCCAACTCGCTCTCAGGTAGAACGCTTTCGGCGCCCCGAAGCAACTCGAGTGTTTCCATTTCCGGTGTAATTGTGGTTGCGAGTACGGTGTTAGCCTGGATCATGCCGTCTTCCTCATGCTCCTGAATTAAAGAATAAATAACAGTGGAATAGTGTCTGTTTGTAGTTTAGACAAGTTAGCCAGTATTGACATTCCCGCAGGAAAAAATAGTGGGATTTTCGGTCGGCTACCTGAATCTGTTACCGAAACTGCACCTGTTTTATGAGTCACAGTTCGAGTTCTGGTCTGAAGCAGCCAGGGCATTCAATCGATCGCAGATTTTAACATCGCGACCTTGAATTGAGCTTGAGGCTTTTTCTTTCGGAGCGAGTTATCACATCATCTGCGATACCTGGCGTCCAGAAGCAAACCATGAAGTGCGATCGATCGCACTTCCAAAAATACTGGCTTTTTTACTCGGTACTTCGAGCTTTTACCCGTACAAGTTTTCGGCACGGAACCCTCTAACTTTTGTATTCGAGGTGTCGAACTTTTGATGCGCCTTGCTTTCACTCTGGTTGTCAGACATGACAGTTGCACGGCAAATTTTCGCCACCTTGGATGCTGGTCTGCTGCCTCAAATGCAACAGCAGAGGGTTGAAGCACCAAACGGGGAGAATCGGATCTTGCCAAGACCTTTCCGATTGTAGCCTTTCTCACAAAAAATGGAAGTTGTTTTCCATTGTTGGTCAAGAACTAGGAAAACTCTGTCAGCTTAGCTTGACAATACTAACTCATGTCCGGCTCTGCTAAATCCTGAGAACGGCCCGCAAAAACTTTGGCACGATCGAACGGCGCTGTTTTCTGCGTATATCTGGGTGAACGGCTGCGGCGTAGTTGGCCAGACAGTTAGCAGACAATTTTTGAGTTGCCCAAATTGGAACCAATACCATCCGTGTAGATACACCCATCATTACCCTGTTTCCCTGAATTGAATCATACGCAATCTGCGATTGAATAAAGCTCGTAGCTTTAGTTTTAAGCCGGCAACTCTGGATTAGAGACCGACTCTGACCCCAAATGAAGCGTTGCGGGTTGAGTAGTGCAACAGGGGCTTTAATTGTTAAGTTAGCTCAAATCTCAGAAATTGGGTTTAATTTTCACGTTAAATCACATTAAGTTCTTAACGTCACATTCTTATTTAAGCAGTTCGACACGAGTTTGTCGCGTCCGTGGCAAAAACCACCCGGATAAATTCTACTGAGAGTTAAGCCGCCGCGCAACTCTGGGCTGCGGACTTCTCTAAAATTTTTGGCTTTCGGTTCGCACTTACGCGATCGCACGTTCTCACAAACCATACAATTAGACATCTCCCGGAAGTATAACTTCACGATTCCTTTAAATATATCGTGACAGCGTAAAGATTCCATAAAGCCCTTTAATTAATTTTAGGTAGCATTCCCGAATTGTCTTGATAATTTCAAGCAGACGCAAAAAAATCCCCAGCGGACGTTGATGCAACTACCTGCAGATAATAACTCCGCCAGGGAAGAAAAATTTACCCAGTTAGCGATGTGCTTGCTATTGTGAGAGAATGCCTAAACCGCAGGATGCGCTTAAAGATGTGGAGGGGTAGGACGCTGGTGCGATGCTCAAAATTTTGTTATTATTTACAGCGTGTCATCAGAAAGCGCTGATCTAGGTTTGATCTCTAAATCATTCCTGGCTCCTAGCTCAGCAATGACGAGAGCGAAAATTGTCTATAAAGTTGATTATACTTGCTTACTATTGATGATTTCTAATAAAGCTTTATAAAAGACTTTGAAGCTTTTAGAGCGATTCAATTCAGGATTCATATATTGAGAAATTTCGCTAGAGGCTTTATATTTTTCTAGTCCTCCCGGATGATATCCAGCTTTTTTCAGGACTCTTTCCAAAGCCTCCCATGTACCCCCTTTAATAGCATCGGGGTCGCGATACGGTTGTTGAGTAGCTAAATTGGGAGAGACTTTAGGGTAAGCTTGGCGAATTGCTTCAACCTCGCCGAAAAACCACGCTTCTAATTCTTCAACTACAATTCGATTTAAGACTTGGAATGATTTATCTTTTTGACAGGAAGATTTAGTGATTAATCCCGATGATATTGCTATTATTTCTAGGTGTTGTTTTAATTTTATACAATCTTCTCGATCTTCATCTATTAAAATAACAATTTTCCAATCAGGCGGAAGCCATGCTTGATAACCTTTCAAACGGTTAGGCAATTTAGCCAGTAAATCGGTTTTCCCTCGAAAAGCATGAATTTTATAGGTAACAGTCGATGGCAATATTTTGGGTAAAATCTGGGTTAAAGCTGATTCTAGTGATGCTTCTTCCACTAAAAACTCAAGATGCAAAATCCTCACCTTCTCTTTATTTTAAGTGTAAAATCATTGCGGTGCACCCGCATTTTTAAGCGGATTTCCCACCTCAAAGAAATCTTCCATCCACAGCGAACCCAGTAAGGCACCGTGTTCCATAAATTGTTTTACTCCCTGCATATCTGCGGTTCTTTTTGCTTGAGTAAAACCTTTCTCATCTCGATATAATACCCATAATTCCTCTGGTTTCAAACTATCCACAAAAAAGGGAGAATGCGTTGTCACCATTAATTGAGTATTCGCAGAAGCAGAACGACATTCTTCTGCAAGCTGAGGTAATAATCTCGGATGTAAATGATTTTCTGGTTCTTCTATCCCCACTAACTGCGGGGGATTTGGGTCAAATAATACTATCAAATAAGCTAAGAGCTTTAAGGTACCATCGGAGGCAAATTTTGCCAGAATTGGATGAGAAAAAGGAGCATCTTTAATTTCCAACAAAAGTCTGCCATCCTGCATGATTGAGGCTTCGACTTTTTCGAGGCGTGGAATACGACCGGAAAGGGTTTTTAGTATTTCTTCTAACCGTTGGGGATGTTGTTCCTTGAGGTATTGGATAACATTTGGTAAATTATCCCCCGTGGCGGACAATCTTTCCTGTGCACCTGCTTCGGTAAGGCTGCGGGTATGATCTGCGGTTAAATATGATAAATACCAGCCTGTAATAAAACGTCTTAATGCACTAACGCGGGGATGTTTGGCAAATTGTCCTAATGTATTTACTGCTAAAAATTCAGATGATTCTAGTTTTTCGGTTATCCTTTCACCTTCTTCATCAGGACTTTCGCCACTAATGACTTGTCCTTCCCCTTTTTTGAAGTCTAAAAAACGAAAGGGTTTTCCTTTTCCCGATTGTCCGCGTCGCCAATGCAACCATTCTTCAGCAATGAAGGGACGATTATTTTCTTCATCTATAGCGAGATGATAGGTAATTAAAGGCGAGTCGGATGTCTCTCGATATTTTAATTCAATGATAATGCAGCCTTCGCTGTCTCTGGTGCGTAATTCTCGAAATCGGCCCCGTCTATCCCAGGCTTTTCTGAGGCTTTCGGTAAAACATTCGGATAGGAAAGCGAAAACATCGAAAATAGTTGACTTGCCGCTACCGTTGGGGCCTAAGAATACAGTTAAGGGGGTGAGATTTTTGAGTTGGAGATTGTGCAAAGCACGGTAATTTTGTACTTTGAGATATTCTATACGGGGAATAGATTTCATGATTTCACCTCCTCAATTATAATCTCGGTTTTTTTTATCCTAATTTCTCCTTTAACGAACCGCGAAGACGCGAAGTGCGCGTTCGGCGAAGCCGTTCCCGAAGGGTAGGAAGAAAAGAGAAGAAGAAAAAACTAAAGTCCTGACGGAGAACTTAATTTAACCGCGAGACAGATTACTGCTGATTCCGCAGGCGGGGGTTCACAAACTCGTTTAATCCTTCCCCCACCAAAGACAGTCCCACCACCATTAAAGTCATCGCTAAACCGGGAAACAAAGCTGTCCACCAAATGCCAGTAGGTAGCGCATCTAAAGCTAAACGCAAGTCGTGTCCCCATTCAGGAGTTGCTTCGGGAAGTCCTAATCCGAGAAATCCCAAACCTCCTAATGTTAAAATTGCATCGGCAGCGTTGAGGGCAAACAGCACAGGTACGCTCTGAATCACATTCAGAAACAGGTAGCGCGAAAGCACTGTCCAAGTGTCAGCACCCATTGCTCGCGCGGCTTCGACAAATAATTCGGTTTTGACGCTGGTGGTGTGATTCCTGACGACGCGGTAGTATTGAGGGATGTAGGAAATGCTCAGGGCGATCGCAGCATTCAAAACTCCTTTTCCCACTACAAACGCTAGCGTCAAAGAAAGTAGCAGCCCCGGCAAAGTATAAATTGTATCCATTAAAAATAACAACACTCGATCGAGCTTACCGCCCAAATAACCGCTAACCAAACCCAGCGGCACACCGATAAACAAACTCAAAGCAGTGGCTAAAATCACCACTTGCCAAGCCGCGCGAGAAGCAAACAGCGTGCGCGAAAACACATCGTAGCCGCTGCGGCTAGTACCAAACCAATAATTCGCCGACGGCGGTTCGTGGATGGGGTTACTCAAAGCCTCGGTAGGATTTTGCAGCCATCCCCAAGCTTGCATAGCTGGAGACAAGGTTGCTACCAATATAAACACGGCAGTTATTGTCAAACCTGCCCACATCATTTTCATTGACAGGCTTGACGGTGAGGCACTGTTGAGAAATCGCGGGAGTCGGAGGCGGCTTTGAGCCATAATGACGATCGACCTATATAAGACTTTTCGATTTTAGTAGCACTCAGGCGCAAAAACCCGGAACAGTCAATCGATTTTAGATTTTAGATTTTAGATTTTCGATTGACCCCACGGATAAATGCGGGGGCTCTTCTGATTTTCGCTTTTCGATTTGGGATTGATTCCACGGATAAATCACGTGGCGGGTACCACCTTTGAAATTCCTGGTCAAAAATCCTCTTTCTCATTCGCCAAACACTCGCGACAAACCGGGTTTTTTCGGGAGATGCGGCTAAAAAAGACCCGGTTTCTCCCCTGTACGGGACTGGCGCGCAGGGGAGAAACCGGGTTTTTGGCAGGCGGGACGCAAGTCGAGTTTAGGTTAAATCTCTCTTGGCAAACCTCAAATCTAAAATCGATCGAATTCTACAAATTGCTGGCAATTAACTCGCGGTACTGGCTTTTCGGCTTAACTCCCTTGAGCTCAGCTACCAAATCTTTGTCTTTGAAATACTGAATCGTCGGCGTACCAATCACGCCAGCATTTTCAGCAATTTCTGGATCTTCTTCGATGTCAATTTCCACGTAGTGGATTTTGCCCTCGAACTCATCTACTACTTTGCTCAAAATCGGCTTGAGGCTGTGGCAAGGCCCACAACTCGGAGAGGCATATTTGACCACAATCAGTCGATCGCTATCGTGGAACAACTTCCGCAAAGCATAACCTCCTTCGTGGCGCGTGTCGTTGATATCAAAGTTCTCGCTGGTTTTGCGTACTTTTGGAGCTTCCGGCGCTGCTGTGGGTTGCTCGGATTCCTCAGTTTGATGGAATTCCTGCATTAAACCGTTAACTGACAGCCAACGTTCTGCCAGCATCGCCCCCATGCAGCCACTGCCTGCTGCGGTGATTGCTTGGCGAAACTCGTGGTCTTGCACGTCGCCGACGGCGTAAACTCCCTCGACGCTGGTTTCTACCGAACCGTGTTTGGTAACGATATAGCCTACTTCGTCGAGTTCTAGCTGACCTTGGAACAGTTGAGTGTTGGGAGTGTGACCGATCGCATAAAACAATCCTTTCACCAGCAAATCGCTCTGGGCGCCTGTCACGATATTTCTAAGTCTCACCCCGTCCATTTTGCCACCGGCTTCGCCCAAAATATCCAGTGCTTCGGTGTTCCAGTGCACGGTAATTTTGGGATTGCTCAGCACTCGGTCTTGCATGGCTTTGCTCGCGCGCATTTGATCGCGCCGCACCAACATATGTACGTGAGAGCCGTATTTTGTCAAATAAATAGATTCTTCCGCTGCTGTGTCGCCCGCGCCGATTACAGCTAAGTCTACTCCTTTAAAAATTGGGGTAGCGCCGTCGCAAATCGCACACGCAGAAATGCCGTGACTCCAAAATACGTGTTCGCTAGGCAGCCCCAGCCTTTTCGCCGTCGCGCCTGTAGCGATTACTATCGTGTGGGTTTTGATTTCTCTGTCTTCCGATCGCACTGTAAACGGACGCTTGGTCAAATCCACCGAAATTACATCTTCTGTGTATAATTCGGCACCCCAGCGCGCTGCTTGAGCTTTCATCCGATCCATCAGTTGCGGCCCGGTGATGCCTTCGGGAAAGCCGGGGAAGTTTTCGACTTCTGTGGTGGTCATCAGTTGACCGCCGGGGACGCCTCCCATTTGGTAGCCTTCAAAGACTACGGGTTTCAGGTTTGCCCTCCCGGCGTAGATTGCTGCTGTGTAGCCTGCTGGGCCTGAGCCGATAATTACTAGGTTTTCTACGGTTTCGTTGGTCATAGCTATTTAATTAAACTCATAACGACTTCGTTTTACTAATTCTAGCAGAGTTCGATCGAGTTTGGTTTGATGCCATTGGGCGATCGAGCATCTGTATCTATTGTTGAGGGTCGATCGGTCTTCGGGGCAATTCCAGCTACTTTAATAAGCAAAAACAATCTAAAAGTCGATTTAGTTTTAAATGTTCGATCTATTTTAAGGGCTGAAATCTTAAGAAAATCTAAAGACGACCAAAATTATTGACTTCATTCTCAATTATTTTACCTATTTACTTGTTTTGAGGCTTGTGGTACGATTTTCACAATCCAGGGGCATTATGACTAATTTAAGTTTTTGACGCTGAAAGCTTTTAAAATCGTAAAATTAACGAATTCGCAAATGTAATAAGTACAATTATTTATGCAAAATCCGCATTTTATGGTTTAAGAATTGTAACGGAGATTTTGCCGGATTTGACAAAATACAGTATTTGTGGTATGCAAGGTGCGATCGGGGGAAAATTAGAAGGAAATTTTTAACCGCTTTGGAAGCACAGGCGGGACGCCCGTGCCACAATTAACATAGAATTTTGTATTTGTGTGTGAATGGATAAAATCAAGATATTGTTTGTATGCAGCCGGAATAAGTGGAGGAGTTTGACTGCCGAGAAAATATGCGAGAAGGTTAGTGGCTACAGCGTGCGATCGGCGGGAACGGAAAAAGGTGCAAGAATTAGAGTAACTGAGGGTTTGCTGGGTTGGGCGGATTTGATATTTGTGATGGAGAAGAAGCATGGCGATCGACTTCGCAGCAAATTTCCCGAAAGTCTCGAAGGCAAGAAAGTTATTTGCCTGCAAATCCCGGACAATTACGAATATATGGAACCGGAATTAGTCGAGCTTTTGCAGGCGAAACTGAATCCCTATATGGAAATTCCAGAGAACGAGATAAATTTTATGCAGCGAGTTTTGGAACCGGAAGTGATGGATTCCTTGGAAGAGGCGATCGAATACGATTCGATGGATTTTACTGAGGTTAATGCTGCTTTTGCTCAGAGTGCTGCGGCGTTGGGGCCGGTTTTTGGAAACGTTTTGGATGCGGGGACGGGTACGGCGAGAATTCCGATCGCCCTTTGTCAACTCCGGCCAGCATGGAAATTGACTTGCATTGATTTGTCGGCAAATATGCTGAAAGTTGGGGCCCAAAATGTGGAAAAGGCGGGCGTGCGATCGCAAATAAGTCTCGAATTAATCGATGCTAAAGCCATGCCTTACCCTGACAATTATTTTGACATGGTGATTTCTAACAGCATTATCCACCATTTGCCCGATCCGCTGCCGTTTTTGCAGGAAGTCAAGCGGGTATTGAAGCCGCAGGGAGCAATTTTTTTGCGGGATTTGCTGCGGCCGGAAAAAGCGGAAATCAGGGATAATTTAGTCAATCTGTATGCGGGAGATTGCAACGCGCATCAAAAACAGTTATTCAGCGATTCGTTGCAAGCAGCATTTACGCTGGATGAAGTTGAGGAGATGATCGAAAATGCCGGGTTGGATGGGTTGAGGATTTATGAATCTTCAGACAGACACTGGACGGCGGAGCGTGCTTGGTGCGAGTCTTTGTAGGCACGGGGCGATCGGTTGCAAATATCTACTTTTGGGCAGGAAGAATTAGTATGATTGAACCGCGAAGACGCGAAGGACACGAAGGAAGAATAGGGAAGAAAAAGCCAGAATCAGCGTTAGGGTAATGGAATTATGCGGCGCATGAGGTTTCCGCTAATGTCTTCATCCAACCACTCAAGTGCATCGGGTTCCCAGTAGGCAGTTGCTAGTGGCAACCAACCAAAAAAAGAGCCAAGTCCACCGCAAATGGAGCATCCGCCGTCTCCGCCTCGGACTGTATGTTTGTCGCTAATTACCTCGCCATCGTAAGGATTTTGAGCGATGTGGAGTCCGAAAAGGTTGGGCTGCAAGTGGAGTTTCCAGTCGGCTGCCTTGTCAGTTGGGTAGCAATCGCTAGGATTTAAGTCTCCCCAGCGAAATAGAGTGGTACTTCCGGCACCGCAAGCATACTCCCATTCGTCGAAAGTTAGCAAGCGCAGTCCTTCAGTCGCCAATTCAGTCGCGAGTTCTTCATGCGTTTTGCTCGTAATTTGCCAAGCCTCAATCGAGCCATCCTCAGCACGATCGAATCCGTATCTATCGTTACATATCATCCTCTGCCTGTCTGGAAACTCTTTTAATAAATTCTGGATTTTAAGTGACTCCGAACTAATTGCCTCAAGACCGATTTTTGTCGGTTGAATTTCTACAAGCATCGGCGAAAATGTCACCTTTCGAGGAGGTGTAGTGACGCTTTGGACGTAAGAGTATATATCTCGATCGATCTCATACTCCTCAGAACTATTTTGAAATGATTCAATTTGCTCGTCTGTCGGGTGAAAGTTGCTGGCTTCGTATCCGACTTGAACTTCGCCTCCTGGCATCAGAGAAAATAAAGCTCCTCCATACTCAAAAATGGCAATAGAGAGTTCGGGGCCGCCATCAGGGTAAAATCGCAAACCTTTAAAAATTACTGACTGTGGCAGATGTGCTGCTAATTCCTGTGAGTAGCGATTTTTTTGTTCTTCGCTCAAATTTTGCCATTCCTGCAATTCCATAAGCCAAAAGTTCCTCAACTAAACCTCTTCTACTTATCTAATTTTATAGCATCTAAAATCACTCGATCGCGCCCTAAGTCTTTAGCTTGATAAAGCGAACGGTCTGCCGCTGCAATCAGGTTTTCCTGGGAAGTTTCGGGCTGAGGAAAGGTGCTCGCTACCCCCAAACTCAGCGTTACGAAAGAACACACCGCTGAATTAAGGTGTTCGATTTCTAGTTCTTTGACGCAAACTCGAATTCGCTCTGCAATCCAAACAGCTATTTCAGACGAAGTGCGGGGTAAAACTACCGCAAATTCTTCACCTCCGTAACGAGCTACCAGAGTCTCCTCCGAAACTTCGCCTGCTGAGTAATGTACAGCCTCAACAATAGTTTCGGCTACCTGCTGCAAACAAGCATCTCCCGCCTGATGTCCGTAAGTATCGTTGTATGTCTTAAAAAAGTCAACATCGCATAAAATCAAAGATAGTTCCGCTGCTGCTTCTCCCAATTCTTGCCATTTTTTCTCTAAGTATTCGTTAAAACAGTGGCGGTTGGCAATCTGAGTTAAGCCATCTAAGTTGGCAAGGCGATACAATTCGGAATTAGCTGCTTTTAATTGAGAATTAGCTGCTTCTAACTCGGATTGCGTGATCGATAAATTGTAATAAAGTTCGCTCATAGACCAAGTAGCTTGTTGGTGAATTTGGGATAAAGCTACCCAGAGTTGATGCACGTCTAAAAGTCGGTAAACTTGAGGTTCTAACTGCACAACAATCGGCTCGTAAAGCAGTTCCGGCGGTCGCTGCACGGAGCGCTGAGCTGCCATGACAATTAAGGCTACTCCTGGTAAAATTAAAATATCGGTTTGAGCTATTTGATAGAAGGCTATAATCGGTCTGCAAGCAAATATATCTACTCCGTAAGGGCGGCTCATTCGTTCCATAAATCGCCGACGCGATATCATCCCTAAAAATTCCCCATTTACGGTCAAGATAACTCCCGGAAGCAGCGGGTGAGATTGAAACAACCGAGCTACTTCTTTGGCTAGATATGAGGAGTCAACCTGAAAATTGAATAGAGCCAGATCCTTAAGGGTAGACTCTAAAGATAAATTTTGGGGTGAGTGTTCTGGCGAGTTAGACGGCTCAATAAATTCAACAGACACAGCGCAGATCCGAATAAACAATAAACCAGCAACAAAGCTAGTGTCAGCTCTTAAATTATATAATTATTTATTTCTTACCATTGGTTGTATTATTTACTACACTATTTTTAAATAATGGAAACTGCTGCTGCCTGAGTTTTTGCCGTAGCTGCATTGCATTGATTCATGCTCACTAAATTACAGATTTATTGAATTATTCTCTATTTTTTTCCTCGATTTTTGATGAGGGGCTTTTTACGGCGTAAAAAAACCGATTTCGACGCCATTCCTCAACTCATTGACCGAAAGCATCCAGGATACAAGCCCCCGTACTCATCCGTGGAAAAATAAAAAACCTGTATCCGATAAACAAGTCCCCCGAATTTATTTGTGGGGTCAATGCTTCAATCTAAAATCTAAAATCTAAAATCTAAAATCGATTGACGGTGCACACAAACTCAAGAAACCTGGTTTTTAAACCGGGGTCGAGGCTGTAACGAGGTTTTGCGTAAAAAAACGCGGTGTCTGCCCCTGTCCTCAACTTAAAACTCAAAACTCAAAACTTTCTCACCACCCCCAAGTTCCTGCCCCTCCCTTAAACGGGCCGACAATATCTTTGGTAATCCAGCCGCCGTAAAAATCCCCTGGTTGAGATTGCACTAATTCCCCGTCCACATAACAGGCATCCATCTTGCTCGGATAAAAAGCCACATAATCTTTAATAGCTGCAAAAACCTGATTAGGATTGGGATAAAACCAAGCAGCATTTATTACTTCTTTCGACTCTACCATCACAGTGTAATAACCGGCTTGTCCCTTCCACTCGCACCAAGAGCCTCGTAAAGTTTTGTGCAAATATTCCATTTTGATGTCATCGGGGCAGATATAGTAGGCAGGAGGGTGACTCGTCTCCAATACCCGCTGAGGACGGCGCGTGTCGGCGATCGTCACTCCATTAAAAATTATCTGTACGTGTTTGGTCGATTCCTCAAGCCGAGGGGGACGCGGGTAATCCCAAACAGACTCTTGACCAGGGCCGGGCTCTATTCGATCGAAGTTCATGTGCACCATCTCCCCTCCAAAAAAAACAATTAGCGACTTAGCATTACAAATTAATGTACCCTTAATCGAGTCGCTGCTTCAGAGCAAACCAGCTTTTCTCAACTCTTTGTAATATGAGTATTCGCGGTATAGATGTTTCCGACTACCAGCCCAATGTCAATTGGCAAGCAGTTGCCAGGGATGGTATTACCTTCAGTTTTGTCAAATCGACCGAGGGTGCAACGTTCGTTGCCCAAACTTTCGCCCGCAATTGGGCGGCCATGAAAGCGGCGGGGATTCAACGCGGTGCTTACCACTTTTTTCGACCTGCAAGCAGCATTCAAGGACAAATAGATTTGTTCTTGAAAACTGTAAAACTCGAAGCGGGGGATTTGCCCGCAGTCTTGGATATCGAAACTACAGGCGGTTTGAGTGTGGATCAATTGTGCGATCGAGCCGCAATTTGGCTAGAAGCCGTCGAAAAAGCCACCTTGATGCGACCGATTATCTACACCTACCCCGGTTTCTGGGACAACCTGGGGACAACACGGTTTGCCGATTACCCGCTGTGGATTGCTCACTATACCACTGCTGAGGAACCTTGGGTTCCCGGCGGCTGGAAAACTTGGACTTTTTGGCAGTACAGCGACAGCGGCAGCGTCTCCGGCGTATCGGGCAATGTAGACACCAATATTTATGAAAGCGTCCGAGAAGGCGCCGTAAGTTATAAAGTTGCAGACATCCAGAGGGAATTAAGAATTAAAGGTTTCTATCAAGGCGCGATGGACGGTAAATTTGGAGCCAACACCACAGCGGCGCTAATCTCGTTTCAGAAATCTCAAGGTCTCAATCCAGACGGCATTGCCAGCCTCAAAACCTGGGCCGCTTTGATGCGAAAATCTCCCAAAGTAGTTGTCCCCCCTCCAGCGCCGACACCCACTCCGCGGCCGACACCCACTCCGACTCCCACTCCCATATCAGACGTGCGGCTGACTCAGGTATTCTCGTCTTATCAAGCTAAGGCTAGCCAAGATACTGCCTTAATTTGGCTGCAAAGTCAGGTTCCTACCTCTGTTTTAGCGGACTTTGCTCAAAAATGGCGGGCAACTGCCTTACCTCCAGACACTAATTTGCGATTGATAGATGTCGGCAAATTTTATCGCGGTTTAGCACAACAAGACCAAGCTTTAGATTGGCTGCAAAAACAACTTTCTCCGGCTATTATTAACGAGTTTGCACAAAAATGGCGCTCTCAATCTATTGTCACTAATTCTCCGATTCGGCTGATAGATGCGTGCAAATTTTATCGGGCTGCACCAAACCAGAACCAGGCTTTAGATTGGCTGGAAGGGCGAATTTCGCCGGCAATTCTATCGGAGTTTCTTCGCAGGTGGCAGAATGCCAATCGATTATAGATTATAGATTTGAGATTGACTCTACAGATGAATCTTGCGATTTTAGATTTTATATCATGTCCGATCGAGTGACCGCGATTAAAAGGGCGGGTTTTTGAGATGGTCAATTATTGGCCGGTATTGTTGGCTCACGGGCCCCTACCGTATTAGGGGTAATCGACCGGACATAATATTAGATGGGAACTCTACTCTAAAGATGAGTCTGAGGGCGATCGATTAGATTTTAGATTTGAGATTGACTCTACAGATGAATCATGGGATTTTAGAGTTTTTTAGATGGAAACTACTCTAAAGATGAGTCTGGCGGCGATCGATTTGAGATGTGAGCTTTTTGATTGGAGATTGACAATCAAGCATCTAGGATACAAGCCCCCGGATTCATTCCGAAAGCAGACTCAGGACCGGTGAAATAAAAAACCTGTATCCGATGAAACTTGCCGAACGTATTTATCCGTGGGGTCAATGCTTCAATTCTTTAATCTAAAATCTAAAATCTAAAATCGCGCAATCGATTGACTCCCCATCAAAATTAGTCAAACCCTCTCCCTCTCTGCCCGCACCCCATCAGACTCTCGAACATAACAGATAATCTCTCGCTTAGCTACAGCGATCTGCCATCTTTGACGCCAAGAGAATTATCTGATAAAGTTATAGCGACTATCAAGGTTTTTTAATCTTATTGGGAAAAATGCAGGGCCGTGCCGAGTTTGTAAGCTGCGCCGAAAATAGCGCCTGCACTCCAATTACCCGCGATCGCACATTTAAAACTAAGCGGGCAGCCTGTAACAATAATATCTATGGAAATCCCCTTTAACATCACCCAGTTGATGGTCATGACCGTCATCTGTGGCATCAGCGCTCAAGTTCTCGCCGCTTATCTGAAAGTTCCGGCGATCGTCTTTTTGCTGTTGTTTGGCATTTTAGCCGGTCCAGACTGCTTCGGAGTGCTGCACCCCAATCTGCTGGGCAGCGGTTTGGAAGTTATGGTATCCCTTTGCGTAGCTTTAATTCTGTTTGAAGGCGGCTTGAATTTGGAATTGCGAGACTTAGGCAAAGTTTCCGGCAGCATCCGCAATTTAGTTACGGTAGGCACTTTAATTACGCTAATAGGCGGCGGAATGGCCGCACACTGGTTGGGGGAATTTCCCTGGCCGATCGCATTTCTGTATGCTTCTCTAGTAGTCGTCACAGGCCCGACGGTAATCGGCCCTTTGCTCAAACAAGTATCCGTTGACAAAAAAGTTGCCGCCTTGCTAGAAGCAGAAGGCGTTTTAATCGATCCTGTCGGGGCAATTCTGGCAGTATTGGTGCTGAATATTATTTTGAACGGCAATGCTGATTTGCTGGTTGTGTTCCGAGATTTAATCGTGCGACTCTTCGTTGGCGCAGTCATCGGAGTTGCAGGAGGTTGGCTGCTGGGATTCATTCTCAAGCGATCGCAATTTCTCTCCGAAGACCTCAAAAACTTAGTAGTTTTAGCTGGTTTGTGGGGATTTTTCGGCTTAGCAGAAGAAATCCGCAGCGAATCGGGACTGATGGCAACAGTCCTCTCCGGCATCGTCCTCAGAGCCGCTGCTGTCCCGGAAGAAAGGCTGCTGAGGAGGTTTAAAGGTCAACTCACAGTCCTGGCTATTTCCATGCTGTTCGTGCTGCTGGCGGCCGATTTATCCCTCGCTAGTGTGGTCGCGCTCGGTTGGGGAAGTTTGTTTACAGTTTTAGCTTTAATGTGGGTAGTGCGGCCGATCAACGTTTGGCTGTGTACTTGGAACAGCGGACTGAATTGGCGGCAGAAATTATTTGTTTGTTGGGTAGCGCCGAGGGGAATTGTCTCAGCGTCGATCGCATCTTTATTTGCAATTTTGCTCACCCAGCGGGGAATCAACGGCGGCGACTCGATTAAAGCCTTAGTTTTCCTAACAATTATTATGACAGTTTTCGTCCAGGGACTAACCGCCGGACGGATGGCTCAAATTTTGGGCATCACCTCAAAATCCGCAACAGGTGCAGCAATTGTCGGGTCAAATCCTTTGAGCAGATTAATTGCTCGCTTGTTTCAAGAACGCGGAGAATCGGTGGCAATTATCGACACAAATCCCGAAGCTTGCGAACAAGCAGAACGAGAGGGTTTGCGGGTGTTTTTGAGCAGTGCTCTGGATCACAGCGTGTTAGAAGAAGCCGGACTGGAATCGATGGGAACTTTTCTGGCAATGACTAACAACGGCGAGGTAAACTTAGTGTTAGCTCAGCGAGCGGCCGAAGAGTTTGCACCGCCGAGGGTTTTGGCAATATTCCCCAAAGATCCGCAAGCAAATACGCCTGCAAATCCGACTAAAATCAATCAAGCTTTTGTCTCCGATTTGTCGCTGAAGGATTGGAACGAATATTTAAGCGACGGCGAAGTGAAATTGGGGGAAACTGAGTTAAAAACAGAGGGATTGCAGTTTCAGATTGCTCACTTGCAAGCTTTGGTTAAAGCCGGGGAGTTGGCGCCGCTGCTGCTGGAAAGGCAAGGGTACTTGCAAGTAGTGTCGGCGACTCAGATTTGGCAAGCAGGCGATCGAATTATTTATTTGCTGTACGATCCGACACCGAAATTGTTGAAAAGATTGTCGGGTTCGTCGCAGTCTCGTTTGACTATGGAAAAGCATCAGGTAGTTGAAGAAGTGCCAATTCCTTCTCCGGTTTTAGAGGAGGTTTTGGAGTCAGCGGAAATAGCAAAGGATGCTAAAGTTTTGCAGCCACCAGTTTCGCGATAAGGGTTAGTATCCCGATCGTACTCTATAATCTGCTTGTCGCGATCGCGGCTTTGCTTTCATCGATCGGCATAAAAATACAGCAGGTAAATTGACCAGACTATAGCGGTGTTCAATTTACCTGATATAATAATGATTCTTCAATTAGAAACTACCCTGTGATTGCGAGCGATCGGATGGAAAATGTAACCGTATCCTTGAGTAGTTTTAATGAAATTCGGCACTGCGGCATCGACTTTAGCCATTTTCCTGCGAATCAGACGGATATACACGTCCACCACTTGCTCGTCTCGTGCGTCATTGCATTTCCATCCCCAAACTTTTTCGATTAGCTGTTGGCGACTCCAGGCTTTACCCGAATGAATGGCTAAAAAATGCAATAGCTGAAATTCTAAAGGTGTGAGAGCTAAAGTTTTCTCTTTCAATCTCACCTCTCTACTGATTAAATCGATCGCTAGTTCACCGAAGACAAGATTGCGGACGGGGGCGTCATCCTCTACAACCAGAATTTGGGAATTTCGAGCGGTAGATATCGTCATAATTTTTGACTCTATTGCGACTATTTCAAAGTTCAAGAAAGCGAGTAAGCTGTTCACCATGTAAAACTCAGAGGCTATCTAAGCAAGTATTGGGTTTCAGTCTGTAAAATACGCAGTTTAAATGCTAAACAGCTTAACAGTCTTTTAATTAGCCCTTAGATATCCCCTTGCACGCTTAATAAAGAGGGGAAGATGCTTCAAAGTCCTCCTTCTTAAGGAAGGACTGTTTCAATTACAAACTACCTTGTTACTCCGAGCGCTCGGAGCAAAACTGTAACCGTATCCCCGAACAGTTTGAATAAAATTGGGAACAGCGGCATCAACTTTAGCCATTTTCCTGCGAATTTGGCCGATATGCACGTCCACCACTCGCTCTTCGGTTGCATAATTGGATTTCCACCCCCAAACTTTTTCGATTAGCTGTTGGCGGCTGCAAGCTTTACCCGAATGAGTTGCCAAAAAACACAATATTTCAAATTCTAAGGCTGTCAGCGTTAGAATTTGCTCCTTCAATCTCACCTGCCTACCCACTAAATCGATCGCTAATTGACCGAAGATAAGGTTGGGCGGAGCGACGGATCTCGCCCGCCTCAACAAGACTTCAACTCTCACTGCCAATTCTTCAAGATTAAACGGTTTGCAAATAAAATCATCGGCACCTGCTTTCATGATTTTAATCCGATCTTCTTGGCCGGTGCGGCTGCTCAGAATTGCAACTAAAACATTAGTTTGATTTTGCATTTGTTGGCAGAGTTTATACCCAGTTGTGTCGGGTAAATTCCAATCCAATATCACCAGAACAGGGTTGAATTCCTCAAAAATTTCGAGAGCTGTTTTGCCGTCTGCCGCAACTTGTACTTGATATGTCTGGTTCAAAAAGCGGTAGACGAGAGTGCGGACGGGGGCGTCATCTTCTACAAGCAGAATTTTGTGATTTTGACCAGTAGATATTGTCATAATGTTCGACTCTCTTGTTAGTTAATGGTGCCAAGTTAGGAATTGTAGGTTCAAACTCTGTTCTAATTAGATTCATTCTTTACTTAAATCTTAAGCAGCTCCGATCAAAAAATCATTCGTTCTACCCACAGAGTTGATGAAGTATCAGGTGCAAACTTGATTGCGGGAAAGTGCAACGTATGCGAATATCAGGACTTACGCATTGGGACGTAGTTCTGTCCTTCTGAGTAAAACGAAGAATCTCCAGCCCTATAAAAAGTTAAACCTATAGTCCGGCAGGGGTTTTAACCCCTGCCTCAAAGCGAAAGTCCTCGCTATCAGGACCCAGAAGAAAAATCCGGGTTTTCTACCCCCTTTATGATTCGGCGGTTGAAACCGCTACTACACACACGAAGTCTGCCTCCGCAGACTAAGGAATGAGAATTAAATAACTTCCACAAGTTTGTGGGATGGGCGTCCCGCCCGTCCTTTTTGGACGGGCGGGACGCCCATCCCACAATAACAATTAAAATTGTAAGTTATTTAATTCGCGCTCCTAAGAAATAAAGAGGGTATTTAAGTTAGATTTGGTATTAGTCCTCATAGCGAGGACTTTCGCTATAAGCCCCGTGGAATTCATTCCCGCTAAGGACTACCGGGTGGGCGGGAGGACTGGGCAGATGACAGCTTCAGATCAACCTGCAAAAGTGCTGTAAAAACAAACGATTGCGATTAAAATTTAGTAGAAAAACATTGAGCTGATTCGCTATTCATAAAAACTTACTCTGATTCCCCAATAAGAGTAAATGCCGCCCAATTTCGCGGCTGGGGATGAGTTTTCATCGTGGTTAACATCGCTTGCCGCAATGCCTGTGCTTTGTCGGGATTATTTTGCAAGTTTTGGTAAAACGATCGCATCAATTCGGATGTCGGCGCATCGGGAACCGCCCATAAAGAAACAATTACACTCGGCACTCCTGCTGAAATCAAAGCGCGCGACAAGCCAATCACGCCATCCCCGGTAATTCTGCCTTCTCCAGTGTTGCAAGCACTCAAAACGACTAAATTTGCTTGCAGTTTCATATCGAAAATCTCTTCTGCGGTCAATAAGCCGTCATCGCTGCCAGAGGGAGCCAGCGCGATCGCACTTCCCAATCCGCGCACATCATCCAGCAATCCATGTGTTGCCAGATGAATAATCGATGCTTGGGGCATTTTTGGGACGATCGCAGCTTTTGTACCTTGAGCGCCTGTGATGGCTTGGGTTTTGAGCAGAGGGGCGATCGCTCTGGCTTCGGCTTCTGCTCCTGGTAGAGGAGACAATTGCTGTTTGGGTTCTCCCGGAGAGAGAGACACACTCGGCATCGTGGGATTGCCCAAGACTAAAGCGTTACCGCTATGGGATGCCTGAGATGCTAACTTCTGTCGTTGTTGTCTGGTTAATGCCAGAACTTGAATCGAAGGTGCAGTTAAGATGGTGTGTTTCTCGATTAAGTAAGTGCCGTTGGCATCTTGCAGAGCGGGGAAAGGCACTTGGAAGAGCGAAGCTTGAGGAATGAAAATGACATGGGCATTGGGATCTTTTGGTAGAAGCGTTTGAATTGGATCGATCAGCAGTTGATGCAGCGTCGGTAAATCGGGTTGGGTTTGAAGAACGGGGGAACTGCCACGACTGCGGACGGCAAGGAATTCTTGATTGCCAATAATTAGATCGGCTAGGGAGACTTTGTGCTGCTGCCAGAGAGGTTTGAGGTCTACCTGGCGGAAGGTGATTTCGCCCGTGGGTTGAATCACCCAAATGTAGAGCGCGGATTCTCGCCCTACTTGTTTGCCCTGAATCTGAAAGTTGTCGTAGATGATGGAATACTGCACCAAAGTGGCGTTCTGTGCTTTGGCGATTTGTCGGATTTGATCCTGGTTGGGAGAAGTGTTAATAACGGGATTGGTAGAACCTGACGATAAGCGTTCTGTCAGGAGATCGACAAAGGCACGAGCACGTCCCCGTTCGGCAATTTCTAAAGCGGCGATCGGGTTATTCTGAGCCACCCGGACTTTTTGTAAAGTCCGATAAGTGTTAGCTTGTCCTTCAAAGATGGAGACTTTATTTGCATCGTTGGAGCCGAGCATTTGCCGCATCGATTCCCAAACTTGAATCCCATTGATGAGCATTTTTTCAGATTCTGTTGGGTTGCCAGCTTGCAAGAACGCCACTCCGAGGTTGTTGAGTGCATTACCCTCCTGAAGGCGGTTTTTAATTTCGCGGGCGATCGCTAACTGTTGCTGTGAATACTCGATCGCTTTGGCATAGTTGCCCAAATAGAGGTAAGCGAGTCCCAAATTGCCGAGTGATCCACCTTCCCCGTCGCGGTCTTTAATTTCGCGGGCGATCGCTAACTGTTGCTGTGAATACTCGATCGCTTTGGCATAGTTGCCCAGAGAGTGGTAAGCAACTCCGAAAGTCTCCAATGCCACACTCTCCCCAAGGCGGTCTTTAATTTCGCGTGCGATGGCTAAACTCTGCTGTGCATAATCAAGGGCTTTGGCATAGTTGCCCAGAGAATGGTAAATGACTCCCAAATTTCTCAGTACCCCACCTTCCTCTTGGCGGTCTTTAATTTCGCGTGCGACGGCTAAACTCTGGTGTGCATACTCAATGGCTTGGGCATAGTTGCCCAAAGAACGGTAAATGACTCCCAAATTTCTCAGTGCCCCACCTTCCCCTTGGCCGTCTTTAATTTCGCGGGCGATGGCTAACTTTTGCTGTGTATACTCAATGGCTTTGGCATAGTTGCCCAAATAGAGGTAAGCGCCTCCCAAATTGCCCAGTGCTGTCCCTTCTCCGTCCCGGTCTTTAATTTCGCGTGCGATGGCTAAACTCTGCTGTGCATACTCAATGGCTTTGGCATAGTTGCCCAGAGATTTGTAAGCGATTCCCAAATTGCCTAGTGCTGCGCCTTCCCCAAAGCGGTTTTTAATTTCGCGGGCAATGGTTAAACTCTGCTGTCCATACTCTATCGCTTTGGCATAATTGCCCAGAGATTTGTAAGCGATTCCCAAATTGCCTAGTGCTGCCCATTCTCCGTCGCGGTCTTTAATTTCGCGGGCGATGACTAAACTCTGCTGCATATACTCAATGGCTTTGGCATAGTTGCCCAGATAGCGGTAAGCACCTCCCAAATTGTTCAGTACCCCACCTTCCCCTTCGTGGTTTTTGAGGGCGCGATAAATTTGCAGTGCCTGTTGCCAAGAATTCAGCGCTGCTGGGAATTGGCGAGTCTGAAATTGTTGGTTGCCCTGCTGCCACAGCCGATCGGCCTCTGCTTCACTAGCCTCGATCGCCTGAGCAGCAGCCGGGAGTGGGGAGTGCGGAGGAATGTAAAAGGCAACAGACAAAAGGCAAAAGGCGAGGGGAAAGAGGAAGCCCGATCGCACTTTACGATTACTGGATTTGAGCAGTTTTAGCGAGAAAGGCTTCATGGGATTTAGGGTTTGGGCTGAGAAGCTTGTCGCTGTTGTTCGATCGCTCTTATTTGCTTCAATTGATCGCTCCAGTCTTTCAAAGGTGCGGCTTCCGAACTCGCAAGAGCATCTAGCAATTCCAGCACAGCCGCTTGGCTTTGAGAAGTCTCAGAAGCTTTCCGCGCTTCTGCGATCGCGTCATACCACAGCCCAGACTCCGCATACAGGTCGATCCGCTGTTGGGGAGTTTGGGCGGCTGCAAGTTGAGTCTGCAACGACGCCGCAGGCCCAACGACTTGGATTTCTGCCGTCGCCACCACATTCCTCGAAGGAACATTCGGATCGCACACCAACACCACTTGCCACTGATAGGATTGCCCGATCGACAGTTGGGGCAGATTTGAGGGCAAAGCAACCGACATGATTCCTGGCTGACTCTGCATCTCGGTTCTGTAGAGAAGTTGTCCCGTGCGAGTAAACAGCCTCAATTGCAGCGGACGAGGAGTGCGATCGGGTACAAACCAGGTAAAGGTCGGATGCCCAGAAATCGTCTCTCCTACATGGCTAAACGGCACTAAGGCAGTCAATCTCGCCGATGAATTAGCTTCGCAACTGCCGCCGCGAGTGGTATTCGTCCCCGTTTCTTTCGGTTTAGAAGGGTTTTCAGGAGGAGTGTATTGTGCCAGCGCTACAGGAGCGATCCAGAACGAAACACTCAGCATTAAACTCGCAATGCCCGCAGAGTAAATGGTTCGACGTTTCAACTCGTGAGTCATCATCGCAATCCCCTCTGTAACTATTTCTACAGTAATCAACAATACAGAAACACAATAGAGGACTACCCGCAACGGTCGTTTGCCCGAAGGTGCAAAGATATTGGTGTCAGCTTAAGGGCAAACCCTCAGTCCGGCAGTCCGGCAGGGGTTTAAACCCCTGCCTCAAAGCGAAAGTCGTCTGAAGACGACTAATGAGTTCTTCAGTCCTCTTTGAGAGGACTTTCGCTATGAGACAGGGAATTCATTCCCTGGCGGACTGCCGGGCGGGCGCGAGGACTGGGCGGACTGACAGCTTAAGTTGACACGCTTTGGGCATTGCCGTATCCAGAGTTCGTTATATCTGAGCTCTTGAACCATTCTCAAGAACGGGCAAGATGCCCGTTCCACAAAGAGTGAATTTCTTGTGGAACGGGCATCTTGCCCGTTCATAAACGATTTGACAAGGGTGAACCCAACCAATTACCAGAACCAGCGCCGTTTGGCTGACCAAGTTAACTCGCACACTGTCCCCCTCGGTACATTTGGGTAGCGCCGAAATGTTCCCCCTAATTGTTTGGCTAAATTGTTTGCCAATTGCGTTCCTAATCCTGAAGGTTGGAGTTTAGAGTTTAGATATTGAGTTGTCTCCCTGTCACAGTTCGTTTCACCGGAACTCAGCGCTTCTGCGTCAGACGGGTTCCCCTTGGCATTATCCGCCACCCGAATCACCTGCCGATCGCCTTCTTGAGTGCAAATTACGGTCAAGCGAGTGGCTTCGATCGCGTGTTTGCCGACATTGCAGAGCGCTTCTTCCAGAAAGCGGCAGAGTGCTCGCTTGTGTTCCAACCGCAGATGTGAGGTGTTCAAGGCATCGAACTGCACAATTTTGAATTTGAGCGTTTTGAGGTAAGGCAGTTCTTGTTCTAGCGTGTTGCAATAGACCTTGTAGAGCAATTCATGCAATGGAGCCTGCAGGGCCAATTCGATCGCACTTCCCATGCGGAGATGCGGTTCATCCGCGATCGCTTCTCGTTGCACTGAGCCGTAAACTGCCCGTAATTCTTGATTCAG
This sequence comes from Microcoleus sp. B7-D4, assembly GCF_036705125.1. NCBI lineage: Bacteria > Bacillati > Cyanobacteriota > Cyanophyceae > Oscillatoriales > Microcoleaceae > Microcoleus > Microcoleus sp. B7-D4. The sequence goes on along the minus strand of NZ_JAUBTT010000004.1, from coordinate 68,023 downwards.
GCGTTGCAACTCTGGTAGAAACGGCGGCGGTGGATCTTGCTCCCCAACTGTTCTCAAAATCACCACTAATGTTTGTAAAGGCCCGCTATGAATCGCATTAAAAGTTTGTTCGATCGCAAATTGACGTTCCTCCAACCGCAGTCGGAGTTCCTGTTCGTGGCGATAAAATAACGCTGCCGTCAACCCAGCCCCATTCAACACGAGTACGAGCAATACAGGCACGATCGGCACCCACCATCCCAAAAGAATCAGCCAGTAACAGAGCGCGATCGGGCTAATGCTGGCGACTAAGAGCCCGATCAAAATTTTCCAGGGCGATCGCAGAAATCGTCCCAAACTCATCCCCAAGAGTCCCCAGACCGCAATCCAGAGCGTTTCCCAGCCCTCCCCCCAAACCTGAAGCAACGCTCGCCGATCGAGTACCGCGCTAATCATCTGGCTGGTTTCGTGGGCTTGCATTTCGACTCCGTAAATCCGTCCGGGATTGATGCCTGCGATCGCACCCGAACTTGCCAAATCCTTCGCGCTAAAAGACATCATCCCAATCAGCACAATTTTGCCTCGAATCCAATCCGGGTTGACCTGTCCAGATTTGATTTGGGCCAGGGAAAGCACGCGAAATGGCATTGTCCCGCTGCGAACATTCAGTAAAATTTGGTTCCCGCCTGCATCCGCCCCCACATATCCGCCAGAGTTTGACTGCACTCTGGTAAATTCAATGCTGCCAAAGCGCATCGCCTCCGGATCGCGAATTCCATTACCTAGCTTAATTCCTCGGGTTGCTAAATAGAGTTCTGCCAGCCGGATCGCGAAGGAAAAACGGTATTCCTGTCGATCGTTGTTAGTGCCCAATAAACTGCGGCGCTGGTAGCCATCCGCATCGAGTACGAAATCTGCAAAGCCAACCTGTTCGGGTGGTAGCGCGGGCGGAGGTTTGACGATAAAGCCACTGCGATCGGGCAGTGCAATCTCCACTCCGATCGCATTCTTGCTGCTGCGAAACACCGATGTTAGTTCAGCATTACCTGGTTCCACCGGAATATCGCGGACAATATCTAGCCCGATCGCGATCGGTCGATACGTTTGCAACCGTTTGAGTAAATCGGCAATATCGCGATCGGGAATCGGATAAGTTCTAGCGCGTTGAATATCTTCCTCAGTGATGCCGACAATTACAATCCGTTCATCCATTGACTCAGGAGGACGCAAACGCAGAAATCGATCGAACGCAACCAACTCCCAAAACTGAAGCGCACCGCTCAATCTAGCCATCATCACAGCGACAATCACCATCACCCCTGGAAGCGCTCCTCGTCCCCAAGTCGTGACGCCCGCTTTCACTGCTTGCCATCGATCGCGCTTCACTAATCAATCAATCCTTCTTCCCTAGCTCGCACTTCCGTTTGAATCCGCAGATTCTTATCATCCTCAGGATACACCTCTAGCACATCTCGAATCTTAGTCCAGTAATACTGCACAGTGCGTTCAGAAACATTCATCCGTTTGGCGATCGCAGTATCCTGCAAGCTCTCGTGAAAAGCAAATTGCAACACTTGCATCCAGGCGGGTTTGAGTTGGAGCCCATTGCGGATCTCTCTGGGTGTATAAATCCGCTCGTGCAGTGCCCAATCAACCATTGCCAGCAAGTCTTTCATCGGCTGGCTCTTATCGACAACTGTGAAGCCACCCATGTGATTGTCGATCGACGGTTTCAGCCAAACTAAAGTCCGAACATGGGCACTCTGCACCACAATATTCAGACTCGGATACTTATCCATCAACGTTTTGAGGAGTTGAAGCCCTGAATTTGCTTGAGCTATTGCGCCGATCGTCTCTGGCATCACCAGATCCACAATCACCAAATCCGGGGTAGTCTGCGCTATTTGCTGAAGGGCAGCTTGAGCCGTCGGAGCCGTCAGAATGTCTGCCTCTGGATATTCTTGCTTCAGAATGTTAAGCGTGCCACCTAACACCATCGCATGGTCATCCACAACTAAAAATGTTCGTTTCTCCGGTTGAGGTAAAGTCTGGGGCATAGTGCATAAAATAAAAATAGTAAGGGATGCGGGAAAATCAGCGTCTTTAGTTTAGGTAATCCGTCATCTTCTTACAATAGAGGAATTACCGGGTTTCCGTCCTGCATCTGTCCGCCAACTGTGGTTGTGGAGGTCGGCAACGAGAATTGCGCTAAAGCGCAGTTCTGATGATTGTGTTGCAAAATCCGCACTTCATCGGAATTATTCATCTCTCTCTTCTCGAACTCTGCGTTCTCTGCGTCCTCTGTGGTTAAATCATTCCCATGCCACCGGAAACTATCTTACGCACAGATAACTCGATCGGAGATTTGATTATATTTCTATTATAATCCTGGTATCCTAGTAAGAATAAGGATAATTTCATGCCAGCAGAAGGTTCGTATCAAGCGATCGCGTACAATCTGGAATTTGAGGGAGAAATCCAACGGTTAAAAGCTCAAGTTCTCCTCAGTTGGGAAAAGGAAGCGCGCACTTTAAAGTGGTTCGGTTTAGCCGACGGGATGAAAGTTTTGGAAGCGGGTAGCGGACCGGGATTTTTCACCGAAAAATTGTTAGAATTGCTGCCAAACAGTTCGGTAACAGCGGTAGAAATTGACCCGGTACTGCACGAAAAAGCAGTAGCATATTTGCAGGACAAAGGGGGCGATCGAGTAGAGGGAATCCAAGCATCTATTGCGGATACTGGTTTGGCGGCTAACACTTTCGATTTTGCGATCGCCCGTTTGCTGTTCGTTCACCTTCCCGATCCCGTCGCAGCAGCTAAAGAAATATTCCGCATCTTGAAGCCTGGGGGAAAACTGGTGATTATCGATAGCGATGCGGATCTGTTTTGGCTGACAAATCCGCCTTGGTCAGTCGAGATTGTCAGGGAGAAATTCAAGCAGGTGATGGCATCGCGGGGCGGCAATTTATGCGTCGGGCGAAATCTGTGCCGCATTCTCAAAGAAGCTGGGTTTGTTAGCGTTGATTTAGAAGCGGTTGTCAGCCACAGCGATATCATCGGAATTGAGGCGTTTCAACCTTTGCTGGACTCCGGGCCCATTTTGCAAATGGTCAAACAAGGGTTCATTTCAGAGTCGGAAATAGAAAGCTATCTGGTTTCGCGGGATGAGTTTGTAGCTGCGGGCGATCGATCGATGATGAGTTTTTGGTTGATGGCTTGCGGGGGAAAAAATCCATAAATTTAAGACCCATTTTTCACAAAACATTGATGTTCGGCCGCAGCAAAACCTCTAGCACTATCGCTAAATTACCAGCTAACAAAGCAAACTTATCTAACAGTAAAACAATAAAAAGTTCACACAATAAATTCTGCCCTCGCTATTAGGTTAAAGCTGCAGGTATAGCTCTAGAATCGTATCATATCAAATGCGCTAGCATCGTCGGGCGTCAAATCTACTCAACAGCAAAAAATCAAGGAGCGAGTAACCAGACTTGAGATAATCCATCTGCGTTAATCTGTGTTTATCTGCCCTCATCTGCGGTAAAAAAAAGAGAATGTATTAACCGCAGATGACAAAGGATTGACGCTGATTCACGCCGATGAAGAGAATAGAGATAAGAATAATTCCGGTCCTAATACCAATTTAATGTGAAGTTGCACATATCTCGATCCCCCTAAATCCCCCTGATTGTTGGGGAGTAGGGGTTGACTTTGAGAAGAATCTTGTCCCCCCTTAGTAGGGGCGGTGCGACCCCTACTCCCCGTGCCCGCCCTCTTGGCTAGGGGGGATCGGATTCTATGCAACCTCATAAAAAATTGGTATAACAGATTTAATATCAAAGTTATAAATTTTCATATTAGCGATCGCTTTTTTAAAGCTTTCATGTTCTTCGCCTTTCTTCTAAAATTTTTGCTGTCATAGGTATCACCATCCTATTTGAATATTACTAGCCCCTACCCAGCACAAACCAGGCAGGGGCATTCACTCACATTCTAACTTAATGAACTAGCTCGATCGCCCTTTTAGTCAACGCCTCAGCAGTCAACCCATTAAACGCCATCAACTGACCAGCACTAGCAGTAGTTTCCCCCCGCTTCCAAGCGAAAGTATCCCGCTTGCAATTGCTGCGGAGCATCACAGGTTCCAACATCCCAGAAGCACCGCCTGTCACGCCTATCAAGGCATCTCCGCCAAACAATTCGGCAAATTTCTCATCGCTCAAAAAGCCGCCGTCAGCTTCGGAACAAGTATCCCAAGCAACATCGCTAGCACGGTACAAACGCCGAGGATTGACAACAGAAACAATTCGCACTCCAATGCCTTCTGTTTCCAAAAATGCGGCTGCTTCAAACACTGGCATTAAAGTCATGTCGCCGACAACTGCAAACACAACTTTCTTGCTTCCCCCTTGATTGTGGGCGGCTTGCGGGGAATCGACTTCGTGCAGCACTATTGCACCGTCTTGCAAACCTTGGCGAGTCTGTTCAAGAGTAGTGCGAATTGGCAGCGGCGACTTGCTTGCAGTAATCACAACTCCCTTATTTTTAGCAGTCAAAGCCCACTCATAACAAGCTTGAATGCTGTTAGCATCCGGTGGAAACAAAGGAAACACATTTCCGTTCCGCATCATCGCCGCAAAATAAGCCTCAATTTCCGGCCGCTGGTGCGTCCAACCGTTGCGGCCTTGTTCCAATGCACCCGCTGTAAATAAGGTGACAGTTGCCGGAGTTGGACGGCGCAATTCTGCCATTGCTTGGGTTACAGTTTGCCAAATTGGTAAACCGTTAATGGCAAAAGATTCGTAGGAACACCACAAACTCCGCGCTCCAAATAGCGATAAACCTACGGCTAAACCGGCGCAAGCATCTTCGCTCAAAGGTTCGTAAACTTGACCGTTGGGCGATTGATTGTACAGGTCATCTGTCGTCGGGTGAATAATCTTAAGAGCTTGGTTGATATTGGCAATTGCCGATGCTTCGTTGCCGTCAGCATTAGTCACAAGAAAAGTCCGATCGCACTCGCCTACTTTCCCTACCAAACGTCCCATTGCTGTTGTCGAAATCTTCGGTTCTCCGCCAACTGCAAATTCTTCTAAAGGCAATTCGCCTAAATCTGCCAGCGGCAATGTAAACTCAGTAACAACTGTTTTCGCAGCCGGCCCGCCGCCCGCACGCTCGCAATTTGTCCGCACCAACTCCCAAGCAGCAGCAGTCAAAGCGCGCTCTTTTAAAGCACTGATAATGTGCGGAGCATCCAGCGTATCTTTCGGATAAAGGTTGTGAGATTTTGCTCCGCGCGCGTGGACGCCGGCACCTTTTAACTGTTTGATAATAAACGCAGTTAATTTGCCGCCGAGAGCAGATTTTGCCGCTTTGTCAACTCCTTGTAAAACAGCTTTGGTAAATGCCATCCGCTGTTCGAGCGAAAAAGCAGTGCTGTCAACATAATCTTCCGGTTGATTTTTATCGTCAAATTCCTTAGCATCAACTAAGATAACTTCTTCAAAACCGTTGCCTTGCCAATAAGCAATCATTTCAGCATTAGTTTTAGTCGAAACCATGCTGTGATGTTCCTGAGAATATCCGTTCCAAACCAACACAGGCAAAAAGTTAGTAACGCTGGGATAAGCAGTGTGGAAATGCGCCATGCTGCTCATCGGATAGGGTTCGCCCATGCCGCCGTCGCCCATTGTGAAAGCAAACAGTTTTTCGCGGTGCAAAAGCGCTCCCGCCATTGCGAAATGCTGCCCTTGTCCGAGGGGGCCGGCCGGTGCTAAAAGGCCGGGAATGAAACCGGAAAGATGTCCTAATAAACCGTCTTTTTCTCGGAATTTATCGCGCACTTGCTGCACGTTGAAAATTCCCATATCCTCTAAAGATCGATCGAGAAACATGGCGCTGTAAAAGCCGGGGGCGTGATGGCCGACTTCGGTGACAATGTTCTTGTGTCCGAGCATCACCAAAGCGGCATAGGCCTCAGCTTGGCTAGCAAAACCCCCCGGATGTCCCGATGCCTTGCTGGCGGTGACTTGCAGTGTCAGGTACCGCAGGGCGTCTGCTCCCAGCATCGTTTGAAAGACGGCGACGGGATCGGCAGGATCGGCGATCGACTTGCTCCCCTGGGCGATCGCAGGTGTTTTCCCATAAGTATCAAAACCAGGGACTGTTTCAGAAAAATATTGAATGCCTTCGCAAAAAGCGGGCGTTGTTGACGTTGCCTGCGGGGTAGTTGCTGTCATGCTTGATACCTGAAAAATTTGAATTGGATTAATGTAAGAGTAATTTTATAGCTTCCGTGTTCCAAAAAATCATGAGTTCTATTATGTCAGTGATAAATAAGTAAAATCTCTCAAATTTTCAGCTAATAAGTAGTTTTTTGAGACCCCCGACTTATTAAAAAAGTCGGGGTTCTGTGTTTACCCATTACTAATCCCTCTAAAATCTCCAATCGCCAATCTAAAATTGTTCCAGCCGTTCCCGGACATCGATATACAGCACAGTACCGCTTTCAGAAAGAGAAGGCACAGCCTTTTGATTCCGCAGCCAAACAAAAAAACTGCTAAGTGCAGGAGTCGGATCTTGATCGCGGCGCAGCGTGTAGATCAAACCTTCGCAAGGCCCATTAACGCGGCTAGTCGTGCAAATCGCTTTCTGGTTATTTACCATACCCACAGTCACATAATTTAGCTGTTTATTTCGGTTATAATTCTCAAGGCGTTGAGTCACTTGTTGGCAGCGAGTTAGAGGATCGTAGCCAGAACTCGAAAAGAAATTAGAATTCCAGCGAATCCAAGGTTCCCTGAACCCTTGTGGATTTTGATACACAGTCACCGGCTCGCCCGTGGAGGTATCGCACACAAATCCTCCATAACCCAGATGCGGTTGGTTTTGACCAGAGGCGCTGCTGATAGAAAGATTGCTGAGAATATCCAAGCCGTTACGCTTATTTTGTGATAGCAACTCCCTAAAAGCATCGATCGGGATTGCCGCGTTCAATCCCGTTTTTATCTCTTCAATCTGACCGTTCCACTGACTCCTAATTGTGCCAACAGTATCCCCCTGGCCGTGAATTCCTATTACCCTGCCATCAGCATCAAATACAGGCCCGCCGCTCATCCCGCGCCTGGTTACAGCTTGGTAGCGCAGACGATACCCTGATGAGGCGCTGCCCAAGCGAGAAGAGATGATACCAGTAGTAAACTCAAGTTTTCGTTCAACTCCCGAAATTGGCAGCGGATAGCCCGAAACGTAAATAGCAGAACCAACAACAGCACGTTCTGACTCGCCCAGTGGTGCTACTGGATACTGTTCTCGGCTCTGAAACTGTATCAAAGCCAAGTCTATATCCGTGTCATTTTTAGGTAGGCGCTGTATTCTAATCGCAGCATAGTCCTTCTCCAAATGAGTGCGAATGCTGTATTTTTGAGCGAGGCTTGCCACCACATGATTAGCTGTCAGAACAGTGTAAATATTACCCTGTTTGGCAATAATTACTCCCGATCCACTAGCAAAAAAACCCAGCGTATTGTTGACTTCCACAGTTGTCAACGTCGCTAGCTGGGCAATTTCTTCGGCTGTTTTGGCACAGGCAGCATATTGTTGGCTAACAACCGCCGTCACTGTTAATGCACCTGTCAAGATGATTGTCAGCGCGTCAAACCGCAAACTCCACACATTCATCGATAACTCCCTAGATGAAACGAGGCGAACTGCCAATATATATAGCCTTTCTCAGTAACATGAGGTGCTCTCGCGGGCATAGGGCATAGCGCATAGAGCATAGGCCTCCGTCGGCATACCTCACCAAGATTGAGAACTGCTGTACTAATCGGAATTCCCCAACTGGATTTAACCATTTTTTCCAATAATTCCGCTGTTGGTTCACTTCCATCTTAAAAAGCATAAACGCCAAAATTTGGATCTCGATACTTGCCCCTACAGTTAATCCCCACCAAGAAACCTTTGGCATGAAAAATCGGGTCGCGGCTCATACCGATTTTAACCTCATTGGTATAACCCAAGCTATAACCGTGAGGCAAAGATTTGGGTAGCAGCACCGAAACGAAGCCCGCGTCCATCGATTTTAGATTTTAGATTTTAGATTTTAGAGGCGACCCCACGGATAAATGCGGGGGCTTGAGGATTTTCGATTTTCGATTTTGGATTGACTCGACGGATAAATCACGTGGCGGGTACCACCTTTGAAATTCGTGGTCAGCGAAACTCCCAACCTCAGCACCCGCAGGAAAGCCGACTACCAGCATTGCCTCAGACACCGCTCCTGCCTCAAGGCTTAAGCGTGCTATTTTATACTCGATCGCGCTGCGAAACAGAACGATCGCCAGATCGGTATTGCCCAGCCGGCTCAGAACTGCTAGCAGTGGGTAGAGGAGGCAGTCGTCGGTGACAAGTCCGATCGCCACAACGTGCTATTTAGTCAGCACCGTATAGCTTTGGCCATGCTGCCGGACGATCGTCCCAGAACCAGGAGATATTCCCGTCGGGATGCGTAGCGCTGTTTGACGCACCAAATTTTCCACCTCAATCCTTGGAATTGGCGATCGGATGGAAAATTTGCCAATCTTTAAGGCTGTCGGAACGGTGGGGAAAAGGGGGCAGTTGCACGCCATCAACAGTGTTTTCCCCTAGCTTTTCCCTGACATCAATGTAAGGAATTTTACTGGTTTCATCAAAAGACGGCATCCCAACATATCCTTGGCGCCAAGCCAACAAATTATACAAAGAGCCGATCGGGTCTTGGCCAGGTCTGAGGGTATAAATCAAATTTTGACACCGCCCATTGACTTGATTCGCCGTGCAGATGACGTTCTGGCCGTTCATTTGGCCCGCAGTAATGTACTTAAGCATTCGTTGGCGGCGATAGGTTTCGAGGCGTTGACTCACTAATTGACACCGAGTGGCCGGATCGTAGCCAGAACCGGAGAAATAATCGGAAGTCCACTCAATCCAAGGCTCTACGGCACCTTGAGCGTTTTGGTACACTGTCACCGGCGCACGGGTCGAGGTGTTACACCAAAATCCACTTTCCCCCGGTACTTGCCGACCGTAACTCGATCCAGAAGCAACCGTCAGGCCGCTGAGGGCGATGGCTGTTGCCACCAAAACTTTTGTCAATAATTGCTGTCTCATGATTTTTTCCCTGTGTTTTATGAGATTCGGCACAAAAATCACCGAATGCTGCGATAACACCCTTGACACGCTTGTTCGTTACAACTCCGCTGACTTGGAAATTATGTTCTTCGCGACTTGACCAGAAACCTGTTTTTTTTACGAAAACACTTCGTTGTAGCCCTTATGCCTGGTTAAAAAACCCGGTTTTTTTGCTCTTGATGCGTAAGTTTTGATATTGTTCGCGACTTGCACGTTTCCTCTAACGGCGATTTCGGCGCTGTTAAAAAAAACGCTCCGAAGCCGAGCTTAAAATGCCCGCGCAAGTCGCAATTCTGTCCTCATTACTACTAATCCAGCTCGGGCTGTCGCAAACCGGAAAGAGGCTCTTTGCCTCAGATATTGGAATGGCTCGAATTGCAAGGGTACATCACACCTAGTGACACGATATTTGATATCACTTACGTGCTCGGTCGCGAGCTTGATCTGCTGAGACAGGTAGACTCCTGGGTTACTGCACTGAAGGGTAAAACCCATCTTGCTGGAGATAACACTAAAATCCAGGTATTAAAAAGAACTCTTAACTTGTTTTCATCTCCGTACTGCGGGAAATACTTCTAAGTGAGTGTAATCAGGGTCTAAGTGCTTTCTACCACCAAAATTTACCCTCCATACACTGACGTTTAGTAGAGTATTAAAAACTATGAACCGTATCTGCAAACAGTTAGGATATTTAGGCGTTTGGTTAATTTTGATGGGCGGTAGCAGTTGTTCTAGCTCAGATGCAGCTACCTCAACCGAAAACCAGAGGCAACTCTCAGCAAGCGCCCCTCAGTTCCAACACCTACAGCTAACGGGAAATCAAATTGAGGGCCGATCGAGTCAATTAACGCAGCCTTCTAACTCTGTTGCCTCAGTTTTAGGCAGTGCTGCCCTCTCAGAAAATACTGCCACCGTTACGGTTTATAAGGTAGATAATTTGTGTCAAACTCTGAAGCAGGAAACAGTTACAGGCCCAGAGAATCAGTTAATGTCATCGGCGGTTAATGAAGTGTTAAAGCAGCAGATTTTCGATAGTCTTGGTTTGGCTGGTTATCGCCTCAAGATCGATCGCGACCTCGGAATAGCTACCGTGGATCTGCGAGCATCGGGAAATTCGCGGCAGAAATTGCAAAATCTGTCGAGTTGTCAGATGTTAGGTTTGTTCGGTGGGCTGCGCCAAACTTTAACCAGTTATGCTCCTTGGCAAATCAAAACTGTGCGTTTTACAGAGCTTGGGGAGGACATTTTGAACACGGTTAAAGAATAAGCTAGTGAACTAACCTGACGGTCAACGGAGTACCGTTAGACCGCAGGCTTCTTTTTCCTTTTGTTCAAAGGCTTTTTTGAGTGACGGAGTTCCCCCGCCACTTTCGTAAGTTAGACCAATCCTTCTTATAAGTTTGGCTGAATTTTCATCTCGATCTAAGGATTCTCCGCACTGGCAATAATGCCATCGCTCCGACAATTCTTTTGGTACTTTATTAAGGCAATTCCAGCAATGCCCAGATGTGCCTTTGGGGTCAACAAATAAAACGCTTTTACCTAATTTCCAGGCAACATATTTGAGGACGCTGGCGAATTGTCCGTGAGCAGCATCAAGCATGGATTTATTCAAACCACTTTTAGCTGATTGACCATTAGGTAAATAAACCAAGCTACCATTCTCAATGTCAGTCTTCGGCTTGGCACGTCTAGTCAGATTTTTGACACTCAAATCTTCAACAACTAAAACATCACATTTGCCGAATAGCTCCTGTGCCGTTTTGAATTGAAAATCTACTCTATATCTAGCTATAAACTGGTGAAGTTGAGAAATCTTATCCTTGATTATTTTCCAAGGCTTAGAACCTTTAACCCTACTAGCCAGCTTCGCTTGAAGTTTTGCTAATTTCTGGGCAGATTTTCTCAAAAATCTAGGATTTTCAACTCTTTCACCATTGGAAAGGTAAATGTAATTCGTGATTCCCAAGTCGATACCAAGAGTATTTTTATCAGTTGGTTGAATTTCTGCAACCGTTACGGGAACAGTCTTATCTTCTAGCGTTAAGGAAATATACCACCCATCCGCTTCTCGAATAACCGTTCCCGTCTTAACCTTAAATCCTGTTGGTATTGGACGATGGAAAACCATCGGTACTTGACCTATTTTTGCGAGGTCAATACAAATCCTATTCTGCTCATCCTTAATAATGTCAAGATTGTCTAATTGAGGATAAGTGAAAGATTTGTAGTAGTGAAGTCCTTTGAACTTGGGCTTGCCTCTACGATTGCCATTTTTGTCGGGCGTTGTAAAATTTGAAAAGGAAGTTTCAACCCTGTTGACGACATCCTGTAAAACCTGAGAATCCAACACTTTATAATCAGGAAATTGCTTTTTAGTGTTTTTCATGTCGGCAAGCTGTATGGTTTGCCACTGTACATATCCGCCTTCAATGTTCGAGAAAACCTCACCTTTTTTAGTTAAAGGATTGCCTGATTCATCCTTTTTTCTACCATCCCTAGTCTGCACCCTAGTTAAAGGAATATTTTGATAAATTTCCTCAACAGTAACTATCGAAACAATCAGGGGGCAGGCCTTGATAGGTGTTCTCGTGGCTTCCCACCATCTAAATCTTTCGCCAAGTCGGTAGTTGTACTGCCGACGACAGAGTTCTAAATGAGCCACAATTGTTGCTAATTGGGCTTTGGTGGGTTTGAGGCGGTATTTGTATGTGAGTTGCATCGGAAACTCCTTTTTCGACCTACCTTAATGTACCATTTGTTTTGATTTAATATTTAGAAAGTACATCAAAATTTAAGGTACTTGCAATGTTTAATTGTCGGTTTCCGTCCGCGACACCCGACGCTTCTGGACATCACGCTCGGTAATTTATTCGGGGTACTTCGCGTAGCGCTCAGATTCATCCCCTCTAAATATACCGAGGGACTTCCCGGCTGATAGTTAAAATTATTGGAGATGGGACTTACGCAATTCTCCCCTTAAAAACAAGGGTTGGGAGGGATTAAATAAACCTTCAAACCCTTTGAGGTTTTTTGATGCTGCTAAGTCCTGTGACCAAAACCCCGGTAATTCCTATGACACTACCTGACGGCCCCAAAAGCCCCCGCTTCGTGCAGCTAATTCAATGGATCGGCGATCCGCTGACATACATGGATAAATGTGCCAAACAATACGGCGACATTTTCACGGCTCAAGTGAACAACGGGAAACCATTGGTGATGATCAGCCACCCGCAAGCTATCCAGGAGATGCTCAACAGCAACGCGTTTCACGCTCCAGGCCGCCTGAACAGCCTCCTCAAACCCCTGCTGGGAGAACAATCCATGTTTCTCCTCTCAGGAGAAAGGCACAAACGCCAGCGCCAATTATTGATGCCACCCTTTCACGGGGAACGGATGCGGAATTACGGTCAACTAATTTGCGATATAGCTCAAGATGTTGCCAGCAAATGGTCGGCCGATCGACCTTTTGTGGCCCGCAGCGCCATGCAGGAAGTCACCATGCGGGTAATCTTGCAAGCTGTCTTCGGCATGGATGACGGGCCGCGGTTACAAGCACTCAGACCACTACTTGCCTCAGTCGTCGATATGACCAACTCTCCCCTGCGATCGAGCATACTGTTTTTCGGCTGGATGCAGCAAGATTGGGGATCTTGGAGTCCTTGGGGACGCATGAAACAGCGGCAGCGGAAAGTTGACGCACTCATCGACGCGGAAATTGAAGAACGCACACAGCAACCAGACGCCAGCCGCACCGACATTCTCAGCTTAATGATGGCCGCGCGCGACGAAAACGGGCAACCAATGACGAAGGAAGAATTGCGCGACGAGTTGATGACGCTGCTGCTGGCAGGCCACGAAACCACAGCAACGGCCCTAGCTTGGGCGTTTTACTGGATTCACCACCTGCCCTCGGTGCGCCAGAAGTTGCTGCAAGAATTGGACAGTTTGGGGGAAAATCCCGACCCGATGGAGATTTTCCGCTTACCTTACCTGAGTGCAGTTTGTCAGGAGACGCTGCGAATTTACCCCGTGGCAATGCTGACGTTTCCGCGAGAAGTTCTCACGCCCGTGGAACTGATGGGACATCAACTCGAACCGGGCACAGTTGTCGTCGGCTCGATTTATTTGACTCACAGACGGGAGGATTTGTATCCAGAACCGCTGCAATTTAAACCGGAACGGTTTTTGGAGAGACAATTCTCGCCTTACGAGTATTTGCCCTTTGGAGGCGGCAGCCGCCGCTGTATCGGCTTGGCGCTGGCGCAGTTGGAGATTAAACTCGTGTTGGCAACCATTTTGCGGGATTTCGACCTAGTATTGGCCGAGAAAAAGCCCGTACAGGCCAAACGCCGAGGGGTGACTTTAGGGCCGGCCGGCGGCGTGCGGATGGCCCTGCTGGGGCGGCGGATGTCGCAGCAGAAGCCTGAACCTGTTGTTAGTGGGGTTTGAAGTCGCAGCAGTTGCAGGTGGCGATCGAACTTTCAGCTTTGAGTGCAAACAATTTAGCGAGAATGTGCGATCGTCCGCCAATGCCACCATTTTTTGTAGCCCCCGCTACAGATAAATAGCTAGAATCCTTGACCTGTAAGCCTCCCCCCTCTCAATTTTCAAATTCTCAGTCTAAAATAGTATGAACCTCGCAAACACAGCCTGAAAGCAAAAGTGGGTGATTGCAATAGTCCTCTTGATATCTCAAAAGCCTCCCTGCCATACTGTAAAAACATATGCATACCCTGTTATTCAGCAAGGTCGGAAGCGCGTTGGCATTGCCTGCAATCTTCCGGCCTCTTTATTTTTTGGGCTACTTCCGGCATTGGGTACAAGATGCTGAAGGGAAGGCAAAAATATAAATTCTCCCCCTGTTCCCATCTGCCCCTGTCCCCAATCTAGAGTTCTGCCTCTCATTGAAATAGAATCCGACAGCAAGTTTAAGGAATCACTAAGGAATAATTAATAACTTGTTAAATCAGCTCCTTTTGCCCTTCTCTCAATCTTCTGTTTTCAGAAATTCCGATACCGAGACAGACTTCGGGAGACTATCCAGATCCTGAATTTCGCTTTCGTGGGCAAAAAACTCGACTTCTTTGTCGTCAATCTGGATCTGATAGCTAGCGGTAGCTGTCACAACCCGTCGCTTTTTTTTATCTTCTATTAAAACCCAACACACAACAGGTCTTACCCATCTCTCAACGTGCTGGTTTTGCTTCGTACTCCCAAAGGCATACCAGCCTTTAGCTTCAATAATTTGAAGCACTTTAAACTCGTTATTTGCCATATATCTCTATCGCGTTAACTTCAGTATTCTTCTTAGATAGAACGGCTAGCTTGCTAAGCAGGGCAAAGGTTTGACTATTCCAAGCCGCACTTGATAACCTGATTTTTCGTCAGGAGAAGCGGGTTTACAGGCCCTTGTCTGCGTTGTTGCCTGCTAAATTTAGTGGGATCTTTTTGTACTCTCCCACAATTACGGTAAAGTATCTATACCCCATCCTCAAAAATTATTCTCGCATTAGCCTCAACAGCAGCCAACTAGACGTTAGCTAGCTGCATCTAAGTGGATGCCAACTGCTTCTAACGCCTGGTTGGTGAGAGCGATCGGCATACAATCCGGTTAAGACTTTTTGCTGCAATCAACTATCATCTTTACCCGATGGGGTAAAACTTAACTAGAGGTTGCCGCTTTCAATTCTAAGCCTCGGCGCGCCTAATTCCTAATTAATTGTATGGTGTAGTTGATAATTGCCAAACCGTCGATCGCACTCAACAGCCGTGTCTAACTCTTCGATTACCATTACCGTTAAACTGTTTGCCGCCTTCGGTGAAGCCTACGGCGTTTCGGAACTTACCTTAGAACTTCCTCCCGAAACCCCAGTGTCTCAAGTGCTCGAAAGCTCGATCGCCCAATATCCTCAATTAGAACAATGGCGCGATCGCACCCGCTTTGGCCTCAACCTGGAATTCGTCTCCCCCGACACCATCCTCCAAGACGGCGACGAAGTTGTCCTCATCCCTCCCGTCAGCGGCGGGTAGGCTAAGTTGGTTAATCTGAAATGTTGCACCATTCTCAATAAGCTTTTTATGAACAGGCAAGATGCTTGTTCCACAAAGAATGAATTTTGTTGTGGAACAGGCATCTTGCCTGTTAAGCGAGAAGGGTGCAATATCTCAGTTAATCTGAAATGTTGCACCATTCTCAATAAGCTTTTTATGAACAGGCAAGATGCCTGTTCCACAAAGAATGAATTTTGTTGTGGAACAGGCATCTTGCCTGTTAAGCGAGAAGGGTGCAATATCTCAGTTAATCAAAAATTCGAGGTTTTGTAGTTGTGTTCGATCGCACGACTGCCCAATTCTTAGCCCAAAAAAGATTTATTAAGTTTTGTAACAATTTCGTCGGCAAATCATCCTTGAGCTCGATCGGGCTTGCGTGCAGGGCTGACAATCTGGATTAAGAACCCGATCGTGAAAACAACTCAAATCCTTGTGGTGTGGGCGTCCCGCCCGCCCAAATATCAAAGTTAAATACACCACCTTTTAACTGAAAAATCAATCCCGACTAAAAAAATCGGGTATGGTTGACGGGCTAAATTGACCGTGCTAATCTTGCACAAGACTAAGAAAACATCGCAAAACTAGAGAGTTGAGCTATGACCCAGGCGACCAGAACCCAATCCACAGCAGCAACCTTCACAGCCCTCAAATGTAAAGAATGCGGCGAAGAGTACGAACTCCAAGCCAAGCACGTCTGCGATTGCTGTTTTGGCCCGCTTGAAGTCAAGTACGACTACGACGCCATCCGCCGCAGCGTCACTCGCCAAACCATCGCAGCCGGCCCCAACTCGATCTGGCGCTACCGCGCATTTTTACCAGTCGCTACAGATAACGTCATCGATGTCGGCACTGGGATGACTCCTCTATTAAAATCCCACCGCTTGGCGCGCCGCCTCGGTCTAAAAAATCTTTATATTAAAAACGATGCCGTCAATATGCCCACTCTCAGCTTTAAAGACAGAGTGGTGTCAGTCGCCCTCAGCAGAGCGAGAGAATTGGGTTTCACAACGGTATCCTGTGCCAGCACCGGCAATTTAGCTAACTCTACGGCTGCGATCGCCGCCCACGCCGGACTCGACTGCGTAGTCTTCATCCCCTCCGACTTAGAAGCAGGCAAAGTCCTCGGCACTCTGATTTACAATCCAACTGTCATGGCAGTTCACGGCAACTACGACCAAGTTAACCGCCTCTGTTGCGAAGTCGCCAATACACATGGCTGGGGATTTGTCAATATCAACTTGCGTCCCTACTATTCCGAAGGCTCCAAAACCCTCGGTTACGAAGTTGCCGAACAACTAGGCTGGCAATTGCCCGATCACATCGTCGCTCCCCTCGCCTCCGGCTCTTTGTTCACAAAAATTTACAAAGGTTTTCAAGAATTCATCGAAGTCGGTTTAGTTGATGAAAAGAAAGTCCGATTCAGCGGCGCCCAAGCTGACGGCTGTTCCCCCATCGCCCAAGCCTTCCGCGAAGGCCGTGATTTCGTCAAACCGGTGAAACCGAATACAATTGCTAAGTCGATCGCGATCGGCAATCCAGCCGACGGTATGTACGCCTTGGAAATCGCCCGCAAAACCAACGGCAACATTGAATCCGTCAGCGACACCGAAATCATCGAAGGCATGAAACTGCTAGCAGAAACTGAAGGCATATTCACAGAAACCGCAGGCGGCACGACCATCGCAGTCTTGAAGAAACTTGTAGAAGCAGGTAAAATCAATCCCGATGAAACCACCGTCGCTTACATCACCGGCAACGGTTTGAAAACGCAAGAAGCAGTTCAAGGCTACATCGGCGAACCCATCACCCTCGAACCGAAACTAGAAGCGTTCGAGCGCGCCCTAGAACGCGCCCGCACGCTCGAACGCTTGGAATGGCAACAAGTTTCGGTTTAATAGTCATTAGTCATCAGTCATTAGTCATTAGTTATTAGTTATTAAGCTGTTGACTAATGACTGAGGACTACTGATTAATAGTCATCAGTCATTAGTCATTAGTTATTAGTTATTAAGCTGCTGACTACTGACTAAGGACTACTGATTAATAGTCATCAGTCATTAGTCATTAGTTATTAGTTATTAAGCTGCTGACTACTGACTAAGGACT
>NZ_JAUBTT010000004.1:8546-50613 GCF_036705125.1 Microcoleus sp. B7-D4 | reverse complement strand
ACTGACTAAGGACTACTGACTACTGACTACTGACTACTGACTACTGACTAAGGACTAAAAAAATGACCGTCAAAGTTTTAATTCCCACTCCCCTGCAAAAATTTACCAACAATCAAGCCACGATCGAATGCGCCGGCGATAACATTTCCGAACTAATTGAATCCCTGGAAACCAATTGTCCTGGCATCAAAAAAAGCCTGTGCGACGAAAAGGGAGAACCCCGCAGATTTCTCAACTTCTACGTCAACAGCGAAGACATCCGCTTTTTGGATGGCTCAAAAACAGCCCTCCAAGATGGCGATGAAGTCAGCATTGTTCCTGCTGTTGCTGGTGGCTGATTAATTTTTAACCGCAGATTGAGGCAGACGAACGCAAATGAACGCAGATAGTTATTTAAATCTATCTGCGTTCATTTGCGTTTTAGGAAATCAAATGTAGGTTGGTAGCTGCGCTTGGGTACCCAAGCGCAACTACAAACCTAAAACTTATTTCTTTGTCCGCAGTGCGTCAGAAAATTATCGCACTAGGAAGCTGCCCTTGCAGCAGTCCGGGGACGGCGCCGGCCAGTCACCTGATTGGCAGGAGATGGCAAGGATGGGGATGGCAAGGATGGCGATGCCGATGATGGCGATGATAATAGCTTAGGTGCTTCCAGGGCACCTGGAGATACTGCTGCTTTTTCCGATCGCACGGCTTCTTCAGGAATTTGCATCAGGAATACCAGCAACGGATTGCTTTGCAGTTCCCGGCGCATCACTCGCCCAATTGCCTTTTCTATTTGCGTTTGAACTCCTACCCAGTCAATGTCAACTTGCGAGTCAGCAGTCGCGGGTTTTACAAATTCTGACCAGCGATCGCTCAAAACTGTTTCAATGGTTTGAGTGATTAATCCGATCACCTCCGCGCGATCGGCTGATGTCACTACACCTTTCAAGTGAACTTCTGGTTTGGCAACTAATTTGCCTTCCCAATTCAAAGCCGCCGCTACCGTTACAACGCCATCTCCGGCTAACTGCTGACGTTCCTTGAGGACGCTAGCTTTGACCACGCCCGATCGAGAAGCATCTACCAATTCAATTCCTGAAGGCACTTGACCAGCGACTCGCATCGAATTTTCGGTCAATTCTACGACATCGCCGTTATCAATAACCACCATATTGCTAGCGGGAATGCCCATGCTTTGAGCCGTCTTGGAGTGCTGGATCAGCATCCGGTGTTCCCCGTGCACTGGCAAGAAGAACTTGGGACGAGTCATGTTAATCATTAACTTTTGGTCTTCTTGACAACCGTGACCCGAAACGTGAATGCCTTTATCGCGGCCGTAAACCACGTGTGCTCCCAGCATCATCAGTTTATCGATCGTGTTTACCACTGCGATCGTATTTCCGGGAATCGGATTAGCCGAGAAAATGACTGTATCGCCCTTTCTGATTTTCAGTTCGTGATGTTCGCCGTTAGCAATGCGAGTCATCGCCGCCATTGGTTCGCCTTGGGAACCTGTAGTTAAAATCAGCACCTTGTCTTCAGCCAAATTGCGGATTTCTTTCAGCGGTTTGAAAATACTATCTTCGCATTTGATGTAGCCGAGATTGCGGCAGTGAGCGATGACGTTAAGCATCGACCGGCCAACCACTCCGACATACCGATTGTTTTTCTTAGCCAAGTCCAAAACAATTTGCAATCGGTGTACCGACGAAGCAAAAGTCGTCAGCAGCACTCTTCCCGGTGCTTGAGCGATAATTCTGTCTAAATTCGGCGCCACAGAACCTTCCGAAGCGGTAAAACCGGGAACTTCCGAGTTAGTAGAATCGCTAATCAAGCACAACACGCCTCTTTCGCCGTACTCCGCTAGCTTTTGCAAATCAAAATGCTCGCCGTCTACAGGAGTGTGGTCAATTTTAAAGTCTCCGGTGTGGATCACAATTCCCACGGGAGTGTGAATTGCCACAGTAAAACTGTCGGCCATCGAGTGAGTGTTGCGGATGTATTCTACTAAGAAATTCTTGCCAATTCTGACAGTATCCCTGGGTCGAACCGTTCTCAATTCAGTGCGGTGAGACACTCCGGCTTCTTCGAGTTTTCCGGCTAGCAAAGCCATCGCCAAACGGGGGCCGTAGATGACCGGAATTTCAAATTGTTTGAGGTGATAAGGGATACCACCTATGTGGTCTTCGTGACCGTGAGTCACGATCATACCTTTAATTTTGTGGCTGTTTTCCCGCAGGTAAGTCATGTCTGGGAGGACAATATTTACCCCGTGCATTCCATCTGTCGGGAACGCTAAACCGGCATCTAAAAGAATGATTTCGTCGCCGTACTCGAACACACAAGTGTTTTTACCGATTTCGTGCAGCCCGCCGAGGGGAATAACTTTTAGAGCAGATGCAGTTGTATTTTTGATCATGCGTATCCTTTGTTAGTTATTTTTGTTATTGGTCTGTTAACTGTTGACTGTTGACTGTTGACTGTTGACTGTTGTCTGTCGTCTGTCGCCTACTGTCTATACCTCTCCAATAATCCCTGTGGAACAGGCATCCTGCCTGTTCAAGACAAGCTTTTTGGGAGGTTTTTATCTGTTGTTCGTTGATGGGGGCGATTTTTTCCAAGATATTTGTGGAAAACTCCCCTACGGGGTTTTACTATCCCCTACAGTCAGTTGTCTTTTGCCTTCAGTCTTTAATCCTCAGTCTTTACTTTTTGACTGTTAGCTAATTACTAACAGTTAATTACTAATGACTAATGACTAACAACTAATGACTTATCACAACCAATATTCAGTTGTCTGAAAACTCGTTCTCGCTCGTCTAGCTAGCTGATACTGCTGCTAGCTGACTCAGTACGTCCTTTAACTTTTGAGTTACCTCAACGGGCGGATCGCACAGGGGCGGACGGGTGGAGCCTACATCCCAGCCTTGAAGTTTGAGAGCTGTCTTGACGGGAATGGGATTTGTGGTGAGAAAAAGAGCTTTAAACAGGTCAAAAAGTTGCAAGTGAATCTGGGTAGCGACTTGAACTTGACCGGCCTCGAAAGCTTTGATCATCTGTTGTAGTTGCTCTCCTACCAGATGGCTGGCTACGCTAACTACACCAGATCCTCCTACCGCCAACATTGGCAAAGTTAGGGAATCATCTCCAGAATAGATGGCAAATTCAGGGGATGTCAAGCACCGAATTTGACTTGCTTGATCCAAGTTGCCACTTGCTTCTTTTACGGCCACAATGTTGGGGATTTGGGCCAATCGAGCCACCGTCTCGGGCAACATATTCTGACCAGTGCGACCGGGGATGTTATATAACATTATAGGCAATTCTGGAGCAGATTGCGCGATCGCCCGAAAATGATTATATAAACCTTCTTGCGGCGGCTTGTTGTAATAAGGAACCACCTGCAAACAACCATCTAACCCTAGTCTAGCTGCTTTTTGGGTAGCTGCGACTGCTTCTGAAGTAGAATTCGATCCGGCTCCTGCGATTACCAACGCCTTACCGGCCACCGCCTTTTGTACCACCTGAAATAATTCGTACTCTTCATCCCAGGTCATAGTGGGAGACTCGCCAGTAGTGCCGCACACTACCAAGCTATCAGTACCGCGATCGGCTAAATGAACTGCCAATTTTTCTGCTACCGCATAGTTAACGCTGCCGTCTTCCTTAAACGGCGTAATCATTGCAGTCAGAACCCGTCCAAACTTTACCACACTTTCTCCGATTTTAGACTGTTGATGTTTGATTTTAAATTTTTGATTTCAGATGAAAGGTTGATCTAAAATCCCCAATTTCAATTTCCCAATTGCCAGGGTTCCCCCTAAGTAGAAGCCGCCGCCACTTGGGTTCGCAACAAATCTTTTTGGGCCAGCAACTCAGCTATCTGCACCGCATTTAAAGCCGCCCCTTTGCGAATTTGATCGCCCGACAGCCACATTTCCAACCCGCAGGGGTGAGAAATATCTTGGCGAATCCTGCCGACTAACACGTCATCCTTACCGCTGGCCTCGACCGGCATCGGGAAATAATTAGCTTGCCAGTCTTCTACCAGCTTAACCCCGCTTGCCTGCTTTAAGATTTCCCTGGCCTCGATCGCGCTAAAAGGCTCTGCAAACTCTAGATTAATCGCTTCCGAATGAGCCCGCAGTACGGGAACCCGCACACAAGTTGCCGTAATTTTAATCTCGTCCGTACCAAATATCTTCCGAGTTTCGTTTACCATTTTCATCTCTTCTTCACAATACCCCAAATCATTAATCGGGGTGTTGTGCGGAAACAAATTAAATGCTAAGGGGTAGGGAAATATATCTGTTTGGGGCGTTTCCCCCTGCAAAATTGCTCTTGCTTGAGCTTTCATTTCCTCCATTGCCCTCGCCCCCGCGCCGCTGGCTGACTGGTAAGTCGCTACAACTATGCGCTGTATCGGCCTAACTTTGTGAAGCGGCCAAACGGCAACTGCCATCAAAATAGTCGTGCAGTTGGGATTAGCAATTATACCTCGGTGAGCTGCCGCCGCTTGGGGATTGACTTCTGGAACCACTAGCGGTACGTTCGCATCCATGCGGAAAGCGCTAGAATTGTCAATTACCACGGCTCCGGCTGCCACTGCTTGCGGAGCCCATAATTTAGAAGTAGATCCGCCGGCAGAGGCGAGCACCAGATCTACGTTATCAAACGATCGCGCCGAAACTGCTTCGACCGGCAGCATCTCGCCGCCAAAAGGCAAAGTTGTGCCTGCTGAACGTTCCGAAGCCAGCAGCTTCAAGTGAGAAATCGGAAAACTCCGGCTGTGCAATAGTTCTAGCAACTCGGCACCGACTGCGCCGGTAGCCCCTAAAATGGCAACTCGATAGGATTGAGACAAATTAGTTTCCTCCACAAATTAAAGTCTAAACGATCGAAATCAAAAATTTAAATAACTGCAATTCTCAATATCAAACTTAATTAATGTTATGCGACATCAGGAGCATGAGAGGATAGCAATGGTGCAGTTAAGCGAAAAGGCAGATCGAACTTCCTGAATGCGACGTGCGATCGTACCCAATGCCAGTTTAGCATCTTTTGCCAATCGCCCACGCCCAATCCGCATCCGGTTAAGTTTTGCGATATATCTGCATTTTCGCAGGCGCATCCATTGACTTTGACTGGCCGCAGAGACCGGCAAGATTGACATCACAGGGCGATATGTGCTATGGTGCATCGGCAATTAGTGGACTTAACCTCCACATTCCTAGCAGCAAAAGCTAGTATCCTCAAACCAAAACTATTTGGCAAGAGCCAAAAAAGTAGCCGGCAATGACTTACAGTCTCATCCGGTAAAGGTGTTGTAGTTGTGCCGTTACGAGTCAAAGCGTACCAAATTAAAATGCAGGCAAAGTCAGATTTGTATGTATTTTATCAAGGAAATTGGGTCTAAAACCCTGTCCTTCTAGGACGGCTTTAATTTCTTAAATCCCTTCCTAAAAGTCAGGAAATTTCTAGTATTCTAGAGTAGTCAAGGTTAAACTCCTGCGCCCTAGTGCATAAAAACAGTTAACGACACACTTTGGCGCGTAAACCGGGGGACAAAGAGCGGCGAAAACTCTATAAACAGCTAGGGGCTTAACACAGTTCCTTTAACCAGAGAAACAAACTATTTAGTCTTGTTAAGTAGGGTAGGGCATACCCGAACTCTAGGTGAATATCCTAGTACGCTTTTGGAGATAGACCCTAGGCGGGTGACTGCGAATCGGGCTCGTTAATTGGTAGGCTTTCTACGGTTAAAAAGTTTGAGTATTGCCGAAAGGACGCAACATTTTAAGGTCAGTCGCTGAATTAAGAATCCCTGTCCTTTAGGTCAGGGAGTGTCAATACACTATTGTTAAATATCAAAAAAGCCGATGAAAGTAACCCAGGAAAAACTTCCAGCTAGCCAAATTGGTCTGGAAATCGAAGTACCGTCAGAAAAGTCAAAACAAGCTTACGAGCAAGTAATTAAACAATTTGCTCGCGAGGTTAATATTCCTGGGTTCCGCAAAGGCAAAGTTCCCCGTCAAGTTTTGCTACAGCGCCTAGGCCAGACTCGTTTGAAGGCGACGGCTTTGGAAAATTTGATTAATGATTCCCTGCAAAAAGCCCTCGAACAAGAAAAAATTGCCGCAATTGGCAGTTTTGAACTTCGCACCGAGTTTGAAGAATTACTAGAGAAGTTCGATCCAGAACAGCCTCTGATTTTTTCGGCGAAGGTTGATGTACAACCCGAAGTGAAAATGGGTCAGTACACAGGTTTGCAGCTTCAAGCAGAAGAAGCTAAGTATGATGAGGCTCAGGTAGATGAGGTACTGGCCAAATATCGATCGGACAAAGCTACTTTAATCCCTGTAGAAGGCCGGCCGGCTCAGTTGGGAGACACGGCTTTGGTTGATTTCTCCGGTAGATTTGCGGAAGCACCCGAAGGCGAAACTCCCGCAGAAATTCCTGGCGCTCAAGCAGAAGACTTTCAAGTAGAATTATCGGAAAATCAGTTTGTACCGGGCTTTATCCAAGGCATGATCGGGATGAATCCAGGAGAAACTAGAGAAGTTTCTGTGCAGTTCCCAGATGAGTATAGCAGTGAAGAATTAGCGGGGAAACCTGCCGTCTTTACGATTACTCTCAAAGAACTTAAGGAAAAAGAATTGCCGGAGTTGGACGACGACTTCGCCCAAGAAGTCAGCGAGTTTGAAACTTTAGCAGAACTGCGCGAATCGCTCGAAACTCGGTTTAAAGCAGACCAAGAAAACAAGACATCAGCTAATAAGGAAAAAGCTATATCAGCAGCCCTCGCGCAGCTAATAGAAGTGGAAATTCCCGAAACAATGCTCGATCGCGAAATCGATTATTTGTTGAATCAACAAGCCCTCCAATTGAAAAATTACGGCATAGATATCAACCAACTGTTTACCGAAGAAAATATGGGCCCGATGCGGGAACGCTCGCGCCCGGAAGCAATCGATAGGCTCAAGCAGACTCTAGCTCTGGCAGAAGTAGCCAAGCTGGAATCCTTATCTGTTGAACCAGCAGAAGTAGCAGCAGAAGTAGCAAAAATCAGAAAGCAGTTTCCCAAAGGAGATTTTGACCCCCAAAGGTTGCAGGAATTTGTAGCAGAAGACTTGCTCAAACAAAAAACCCTGAAATGGTTGGAAGAAAAAGGAACAATCGAACTCGTACCAGAAGGCTCACTGACTCCTGCCGCAGAAGAATCTGATGCAGATGCAGATGATGCAGATGATGCAGAAACTTCAGAAGCAGCCACAAGCGTCGAAGTTGAAGTTGTAGGCGAAGATTAGGGCGCAGAATCAAAGTAGTAGCGACACCGCACGCCAGCCCTTCTTCGTGTCAACAAACACGTTAAACCCGCAGTCCGGCAGGGGTTTAAACCCCTGCCTCAAAGCTAAAGTCCTCGCTATGAGGACTGAATAATTCATTAGTCCTCATAGGGAGGACTTTAGCTATAAGCCCCGTGGAATTCATTCCCTGGCGGACTAGCGGGCCCACTGGTGGACTTGGCGGGCTGAAATCTTAAGTGGACACTAAGGGGGTATTGGAGTGTCCCTACGGCGGGGATCGATCGGAGGTATCTGAAGTGCGATCGAATTTTACGTTTAATGTCGAGCTACTGTTGAATTGGGGTTAAATAGTCACAAGATTTTTGCTCGACTATACCCAATGCCCAATGCCCCATTCCCCATTCCCCATTCCCCATTCCCCCGATATCTGTTCAGAAGAGGCATAATAGTTAAAAGCTGGCGGCTTAATTTAAAGCTTTCATCAGCAGCAGCAAATTGTCTAGAATCCTTGACTGGTGTCTTATGGTTGTATCTCAATCTTCCAATTACCTAATTACAAGCTATAACGATTTTGATGTCAGTTCCAGCCCCAGCAATGTAGTGCCGATGGTACTAGAACAGTCGGGGATGGGCGAGCGGGCCTTTGACATTTACTCGCGCTTGCTGCGGGAGCGAATTGTGTTTTTAGGGACTCCCGTAACCGACGAAGTTGCTGACTCGATAGTGGCTCAGCTATTGTATCTAGATGCCGAAGACCCAGAAAAAGATGTCCAAATGTACATTAATTCCCCCGGCGGCTCGGTGACGGCCGGCATGGCAATTTATGACACAATGCAGCAAATCCGCCCGGATGTGGTGACGATTTGTTACGGTTTGGCAGCGAGTATGGGCGCATTTCTACTGACAGCAGGAGCCCACGGTAAGCGGATGTCTCTTCCGAGTTCCCGGATTATGATTCACCAGCCGCTTGGAGGCGCTCAAGGTCAAGCAGTTGATATTGAGATTCAAGCCAAAGAAATCCTTTATCATAAGCGTAAGCTGAATCAACTGCTAGCGCACCACACAGGTCAACCGATCGACAAATTAGAGGCGGATACAGAGCGCGACTTTTTTATGTCAGCCGAGGAAGCCAAAAATTACGGTTTGGTCGATCGAGTTATCGAAAAGGAAAACCTTCCGACGGCGGGAGAGAATGTCACTGCACTGAATTAAGAGGCTGTTATGTCTAAGTACGACTCCCATCTAAAATGTTCGTTTTGTGGCAAGTCTCAAGAGCAAGTACGCAAGTTGATCGCAGGCCCTGGGGTGTATATCTGCGACGAATGCGTTGACTTGTGCAATGAAATTTTAGATGAGGAGTTGTTTGATTCGAGTGCAGTACCCGCAGCGGCGGTGCCTCCGAAGCAGGAAACGACGCAAAAGCGCCGCGCTACTTCGGGCAAAAGTATGTCGCTGAGCCAAATTCCCAAGCCGAGGGAAATTAAAAATTATCTCGACGAAAATGCGATCGGGCAAGATGAGGCGAAAAAGGTGCTCTCGGTGGCAGTTTACAACCACTACAAGCGCCTCAGCTTTATCCATGCCAAAAATAGTGGCAAGCACCCGCCGGAAGAAGTAGAACTGCAAAAATCGAATATTTTGTTAATCGGGCCGACTGGTTGTGGGAAA
This sequence comes from Microcoleus sp. B7-D4, assembly GCF_036705125.1. Taxonomy (NCBI): domain Bacteria; kingdom Bacillati; phylum Cyanobacteriota; class Cyanophyceae; order Oscillatoriales; family Microcoleaceae; genus Microcoleus; species Microcoleus sp. B7-D4. The sequence goes on along the minus strand of NZ_JAUBTT010000004.1, from coordinate 41,653 downwards.
ACGCTGCTGGCTCAGACTTTGGCAGATATGCTAGACGTGCCCTTTGCGGTGGCTGACGCGACGACGCTGACGGAAGCGGGCTATGTCGGGGAAGATGTGGAAAATATTTTGCTGCGGCTGCTGCAAGTGGCAGATATGGACGTGGAAGAGGCGCAGCGCGGAATTATTTATATTGATGAAATTGACAAAATAGCCCGCAAGAGCGAAAATCCTTCGATTACGCGGGATGTGTCTGGGGAAGGCGTGCAGCAGGCGCTGCTGAAAATGCTGGAGGGGACGATCGCGAATGTACCTCCCCAAGGTGGGCGCAAGCATCCCTACCAAGACTGCATCCAAATTGACACTAGCAATATCATGTTTATCTGCGGCGGTGCTTTTGTCGGTCTAGAGAAAGTGATAGAGCAGAGAACGGGTAAAAAGTCAATGGGTTTTATTCAGCCCGGAGAAGCTCAGCCGAAGGAAAAGCGGGCTGCTGATGTACTCAAGCAACTGGAACCGGATGATTTGGTGAAGTTTGGGATGATTCCTGAGTTTATCGGGCGGGTACCGGTGGCGGCGGTGTTGGAACCGCTGGATGAGGAAACGCTGATGGCGATTTTGACGGAACCGCGCAATGCTTTGGTTAAGCAGTATCAAAAGCTGCTGAAGATGGATAATGTGCAGTTGGACTTTAAGCCAGAGGCGATTCGGGCGATCGCCCAGGAAGCATACCGCCGCAAAACTGGAGCACGGGCGCTGCGGGGAATTGTCGAAGAATTGATGTTGGATGTGATGTACGAGTTGCCGTCGCGCAAGGATGTTGCCCGGTGTACGATTACTAAGGAAATGGTCGAGAAGCGATCGACCGCCGAGTTGTTGGTACTTCCCTCTTCCCTACCCAAGCCAGAGTCAGCTTAAGTTCAGATATTTTACTATTCTCGTGGAACAGGCAGGATGCCTGTTCCACAAAAATTAAATTTTCTTGTGGGGTGGGTTCTTATAGCCCGCTCTAAAGCATTATTGAACGAAGTCAGCGCAACGAGAGACTAAAGAATCCAGTATGAAATCTATTTGTGGAAAGGAGGAAAAGTCGGCCAAAGCTAGGGAGCGAGAGAAGTTGATTTTTAGTCATTTTCGGTTTCATCTAGATCGTCGGGTTTCAATCGTTTTAGACTTTTTTCACTAATCGGGAAATACACATTGAGGGATTGATGTCCTTGGTAAGTATCAGTGAATTTCCATTCTAAAATTAAAGCGGCTACAATCAAGCAACCGTTAGCAACATAAGACCCAGTGTCTTTAATACCAAATTTACTTTTTTTTCTAGCCCACCAATTTTCACAAGCGTGTTTTAACCCATAACTTGTATGTCGATAATTAAATGATTTGATGGACTCTATTTGACTCAGCCAATATCGAGAGCGATAAATTTGGTCAAGATAATATTTATTATTCCAATCTTCGATTTGCCACAGCTTAAATTCACTCGCATCTGTCCCCATTCTAATTTTGTAACGGCTGTATTGTTGTTCAGTCTGAAAATACCCATCAACAGTTAACCAAGGATGTTTTTCAACTACGGTCAAAACTCTCTTCCATTCTGATTCAAAATCGATACCTAATAAAAAAGGAAAATCGTATTCGCTCAAAAGTTTTCTCATTTTTTCTCTACCTCAACAGGAGGACAAGTATTAGTATAGCAATAAAGATAACTGGTGCTGCCAGCCTAGCCCAAAACAAGGTTTCTGTAAGTTCCAAAGCCAGAAAATCCCAGACACCAACAGATATCCACAGGATAATACCTACCAAACTCAAAATAGCGGAGAGCGACATACTCGCCGGAAACCCTGAAAACGGTTGTATAATAGCAACCGCCAAGGCGGTTATGGCATAAACGGGATTTTGAGTGCGGAGCATTGTGGAACAGGCCGGAGAGCCCGTTCCTAATAATAGTGCAAGATGTAATATCAACTGGACTTAATATTATATGTCAAGCCAATTCCCAATTCCCAGTTCCCAATTCCCAATTCCCAATTCTCATTTACCAATCTATAAAATCATCCTCATTTAACTCAGAAGATAACTCGGAAAAATCGGGTTCAGATTCCAATCTAAAAGTTTCCGACTCCCAAATCTCCAAGTCATCCGACAAATCGACTACTTCCCCGTCAAACATATCAGCCAACTTCCTAGTCGAATTCGCGACATTTCGCGCATCATCACGCACCGCTATAGCCTGAGCGTTAAAGTCATTTTGAGAGTCTGTAGAACCGTTTGTGGGCGATCGCGATTCGGAAATTGCCGGCACATTAACGGCGGTATTTTCAGGCGCTGGCGGGTGTTTTTGTTCTTCTCTACCCTTCCCCAAAAAATCCTCTGTAATCTCAGAACCCGCCGAGTTCTGCACCTGTTGGCCGGCATCATCTGCAGGATGAGAATTCCTGGGATTTTCGCCACCACGTCCGTTAGAAGTAGGCAAATCCTTGGCGCGGGAACTTTTAGTTTCAGCGGGATTTGTCAAGCCCACCTTTACTGTTACTCGACGGTTAAAAATTTGCAAAAAAGCTTCTTCAATATTAGCTACTTTGTCTTTAACCATATTGAGCAACGGCTGCGAACTAATCTTAACATGAGCAGTATCATTGCTAAAAATTACTAGCTGTCCATGTTGGCGAAGCAGCGATTGAGTGCCATGCGGCCGCACGCGGTCAAGTACCTGTTCCCACACTCGATTTAAATCGATTTCATCGGCCCAATTAGTCGGGGAATAATTTGTTTGATTAGTTTCAGCAGTTGGTACAGGTGCGGGAATCGCTGCCGGAGGTGTGCTTTCTATTCGATTAGCCACAGGCGGCGAATTCGGTGGAGGATTTTGCGAATTGGGAACAGAAGATTGTTCAATATTAGATGTCTGACTTCCCCCCGATTGTAGGGGCGGTGCCCCCGTGCCCGCCCTTGGTTGGGGGGGGTAATTTTGTGGTGGTTGAGCAACATTTTTCGCTGGTTCGGCTGTTGGTTGCTGCTGAGTTCTAATTGCTGAGGGCAACAATCCCAACAGCGTTACTTCCAGCCATAAACGCGGCTGAGTAGTATTTTTAATTTGCACTTCGTGGGTTTGCAAATGTTTCTGACCTGCCAAAATCAACTCCGCATCCCAATTGCGGGCAAAATCCCCCAGTTTTTCCCAAGTTGCCGATGTTAAAGCTACTAAATCTGACCGCTTTGGTGCAGCTTTGGCTATTAGCAAATCTCGGTAAAAGCTCGCGAGACTTTGCAGCACGATTAGCGGTTCCCGACCGCGATCCATGAGGTGGCGAGTCATGTCTATTAGTGCTGTAGCGTTATCTTTGTCAATAGCTTGCAGCAAATCCATTAAATCATTTTCAGGGACTGCACCGACTAAATCCCAAACTTTTTCGACTGTTACTTGACCGGGAAATAAGCTCAGTTGGTCGAGCAAACTTTCGGCATCTCGCAGACCTCCTTGGGCAATTTGAGCAACCATTTGTACTGCATCACTGGCAATATTGATATTTTCTAATTGGGCAATTTTGTGCAAGTGAGCAATCATTGCTTCGAGGGGGATGCGGCGAAAGTCGAACTTTTGGCAGCGAGAAATAATAGTTGGTAATACTCTTTGTGGGTCGGTTGTTGCGAGAACGAATACAACGCGATCGGGCGGCTCTTCTAATGTTTTTAATAAGGCATTAAATGCCTGGGTACTGAGCATATGAACTTCGTCGATTACATATACTTTATAGCGGCACTGTACGGGGGAAAATTGAGCTCGTTCGATCAAATCCCGAATGTTATCTACTCCGGTGTTGCTGGCGGCGTCAATTTCGATGACATCTAGTGTGGAACCTCGGGCAATTTCTTGGCAAACGTTGCATTTGCCACAGGGTGTCGGGGTGGGGGCAACCGTAGAAATACAGTTGAGAGATTTGGCGAAAATTCTGGCACTAGAGGTTTTACCGGTGCCTCTGGGGCCGGTGAATAGATATGCTGGTGCTATGCGCTCTTGTAGGATGGCGCTGGTGAGGGTTTGGGCGATCGCCTCTTGACCGACTAATTCGGCAAATGTCTGAGGGCGATATTTGTGGTGCAGGGGTTCGTAGGTCACGATCGAATATTGGTGGTATTAGCTGTAATCTTAGCTAAGGAGACGTTGTTCGATCGCAAAGAGGGTTCGACTCTCACAGCCAGCCGCCCGGTGGGCTTGCAAGGCGGGAGTGAGGGCACAGTAGGAATTATCACTCTCCCAACGTCCGCCCCTCGATCGTCCGGGCGATCGGCTGTTCTCCGTGATGTTTTCCGCTGCTCGCTCCCAGAGTTACTATTAATTTATGTGTATTTCTTTTTATTTTGCTAGAAACGGAGACCGCCGAACAAACATTTTTTTAGCTGTATTGGTATAATATATTACAGACAATTCACCATTTCTATTGGCCAGTACCAGCGCGGGATTCTCCGATATTTCGGAAACCTGCTTGCAGTTAAAGATAAAGTATTAATTAGAGGGTGCGTGCTCCAGTTGCAGAAATCCAGTTGTACCAAGATGATGGTGGAATGATGTCAATGTTGGTTGATCCAGTTGCACTACCAGCTCTACTCTGGAGTCCTGTATAAATATAGCGTCAAATTTTACCCTTTAAAAGCCCATGTCAACCCAAATAATCCTTGTAGAACCAAGGTTGGCAGTAGCCTCTCCCAAACCTAAAAAGGCTAAACCCGGAGATCCGTCCTCAGACCAACTCTTAATAGGAGGGGCGGGATTACTGTTGTTATTGCTTATCGGTTTAGCGGTGTTTACCAAGCTAAAACTCGACGATTTGAATAAAAAGCTCAAATTTGAGGAGTTTAGAAATCGAGAACTCCAGAAAAAATACAAAATGGCTCTGGAAACCATATCAAAGATGGAAAAGAATCCCGACCTTATCCACTCGCGAGACTTTAATTTAGATTACCTGAGAATGCGGATGGCGGAAGAAGTATTTCACTTTGCCATTGTGAACCAGATTAAGGTAAAAGTCAAAGAGAAAATTAGTATTGCCCTGCGTCCGACTCAGGCTGCGGTGGGAGATAAAAACGGGAATGCCGGCAGCGGCAGGCAAGTAGATTCGATGTTTGATATCGAATACGAAACTGGCGATCCCGCTGTAAAAATAGAAAAACGAGTGCTGTTTCGGATTCAAATTAAGCTGATGAAACTGCCGACTCAGGCAACATCAGCGACAATTAATCAAATTATTGACTGTTTGGAAACTTATCTGAGTCCTTCAGACGACCACGACAGTTGGCAGCCGACAATTCAAGGTCGCATCGTTCATATTGAGTGGGATCAAAAAGCCAAGCCGACGCCGATGTTGGTGCTGGAACAGTCGAATGAAGGGGTGAATGTTACCTTTAGGACTACGAGAACGCCTGCGGGCAGACCTGCAAATGACCTTGACAGCCAGTTGACAGGAACGAAAGGCCAAAAAAACGGCAAAAGTAGTTCTAAAACTCCAGCCAAAGGTACAACAAAAAGTCCTACCAAGGTAGGAGGAAAGCGTCCCGGTTCGCGGAAATAAGTTGAGGTGAATTAATATTATTTTCCCGAAAGAACGCCTGTGGCAGCCGTTGTGGATCTGTCTTGTGCGAGGTAGCCGTCTTCCATGTGAATAATGCGATCGGCTATGTCTAAAATGCGGTTGTCATGGGTGACAAGCAAAATAGTGCAGTGCTGTTCTTTGGCCAAACCTCGCATAATTTCTACCACATCTCGACCTGATTTACTGTCTAGTGCTGCTGTGGGTTCGTCTGCTAATACTAATTTCGGCTGGCTGACTAATGCGCGGGCGATCGCCACTCTTTGTTTTTGTCCACCAGAAAGACTGCTTGGGTAATAATCTATTCTTTCTCCCAAGCCCACAGCTTCCAGAATCCCTTCTATTTTATCATTAGTTTCTTGGTTAGAAAGATGGTTGTGCAGGTCAAGGGACATTTGCACATTTTGCCTAGCTGTCAAGCATTTGAGCAAATTATGAGCTTGGAAAATATAGCCGATGTCGCGACGGATTTTAACTAATTTATTTTTCGCCGTTCCCCGCAATTCTTGGTCGAGAATTTTCAGACTACCTTCTTGGATCGATCGCAAAGCTCCAATTAAGGTTAACAATGTTGTTTTACCAGACCCCGAAGGCCCTGTCATCAGCACAATTTCGCCCGGATAAATTTCGAGGTTGATATCAAATAATGTCTGTTTGCGAAGTTGACCTTCGCCGAAAGAATGGTTGAGATTTTTAATTGAGACAACTGGTACTGTGTTCATGGTAATGGCTAGATTTAAAAAGAGCAACAGACCAGTCTCATATACGATCGGGATCGATTCCCTGCGATCGCAAATAAGCCGCCAATCGCTCTTTTTGTTCTCGTTCGCTATCTGCCCGTTGGCGTTCCTGTTCGGCGCGCAGGCTTTCAAGCCTAGCTCGCTCGCTTCCTGTCAGCAATAAATTGCCTTGGTTATCCCACCAGCGCAACCACTGCTGCGTCTGATTTTGATAGCTACCCGACCATACACCCAACTCTACTCCCATTAGGTCGATCGGGTAATGTCCGCGATCGTTTGGTTCCAAGCGCCGATACCGAGTATTCACACAGTTATAGACTTCTAATTCACTGGTTTGGATCTTGTAGATTGCGTAGTACGGAATCCTGATAATTCGCTCGTATACCCAAAATTTTCCCGGTTTCTGGTTTCCGCCAGATGGTAAAGCAGATAAAGGAGTGCTGTCGAGTTCTTCAGAACCATCACCCGAAGCAAATTCGATCGCAATCAACGGCACAATATACTCTCGCCACAGCACGTAGGAACGGCGGTATTGCCCGTCTAATCTCGGCGGGACGTTGGGGACGTAGAACCAGTCAGGCGCTTCGGCACCCTTTTCTGGAGGGTCGGTTTCGCGCCAGTAGATACCGCAATCTTGCCCGATCGCATATTGTCCGTCAGGATGAAGATTTTGCAGCGTAATTTCCAGGGAGTCTGTGAGCAGGATACTCTGGGGATGTTCTTGAAAGTTTTTCACAAACGTGCCGTCAGATTCTGGGAGTTGCGTGTGATCGGGAAAGGCGGGAGGCAACGCTGTGGGGTTGAGGTTTTGGGTCATAGCGTATAACCGAGGGAGAGCGCGATCGAGACGGATGCTTTCTTACAGCATAGCGTTCGATCGGCACAGCTATCCAATTCCCGATCTGGCAAAAAATTAAGGGGATAGTAAACCCAGAGTTGGTATTACTTTATTTTTTCGAGGCAGAAACCTGGTTTTTTGTGTAAATATGAGATTCCGAGCCTTTAATGTCGATTAAAAACCCGGTTTTTTTTGTACGGCTGCGTCCAGGACTGTACTTATTCTTAGCATTCTTCAATGAGATAAACCTGTAAAATTCAAAATAATCACACCTAGGATGATGAAGGAAATGGCAGAAATCCTAAAAACCGTAATGGGATCTTTAAAAAAGAAAATGCCTCCAATAGTGACAAGAGCAATCCCCAACCCGGAGAAAATTGCATAAGCTACGCTCACATCTAACTTTTTAATAGCTAAATTTAAAAATATAAAACTAATTCCATAAAAAATTAGCATCAAAATCGAGGGAACCACTTTTGTGAAACCCTCTGATAATTTCATATAAATAGTGCCTGCGGCCTCTAAAACGACAGCAAGAAGTAGATAAATCCAGCTTACAGAATAGTGTGGCTTTGGTATTGACATTTTTGTTCCTCAATAATTTTGCGTGTTTTGCTCGTTTCCTGGATAATTTAAGGGTTTTAAATTTTCACTTCAGGATATAAGGCGTTTTGTTTTGCTCTGAGAATCTTCTGTTTGACTCGATCTCCCAAATTATCTATAAGTGAATACGCTGCATCAAATCCCAAAAATGCCATAAAATATAAATTAGCCTTATACCCAAAAATGCAAAATAATAAAACTGTTATTTTGGTAATAATCCGATTGTAAGAAATTACTTTTAATACCAAATGTAACGAATTTTTATGATTATCGCTAAAATCATTTAACCATTCATCTGCAAAAGATGAAAACGCTATGGCAAGAAATATCAACAACCCAGTAGATAGCGATGAGAAGTCGATTGCAACTGGAAAAATTAATATTCTCAATACAGCAGAAATAAGGATCGATACTGTTAAAAGTCTAAAAATTAAGTTGTCTATTTTACCCGATCCCAATAATCCTACAGCTACACCTATGAAAATTATCCCAGAGATGTAGTCTATAAAAACTAAAGAAACAAGTAAAAACATGGAGATAGCAGCTAGGAATAGTGCAATTTTTTTATTAAAAATGGATTCGTCATAGGCTTCATCAATGTATTTAGTGGAACCTCCTAAAACCATATAACCACATAAAATGTAAAAGTTTAGCGCTAGATTATCAGCATTTTTTTATGATAAAAAAAACTTCTATTAGTATAACTAATGACAGGATGACAGCAGGGGTGACGATTTTCATAGTAAAGATCAACCAAAGGAAACTTTGGGCGCAAAGGAAAGTTAGACTAAAACAAATCATAATACGCATGGGGGCGATAAACCCGGTTTCTCCGAATTTTGCATTGAGTAACGAGAAATCTACGAAGAAACTGGGTTTCTGAGACTTATCCCCTGAAAATCTATCCGTTAAATCAGTTACATCCCGTACATTGCTCGTTGCCGAACTTCTTGCGTTAAAAAATATCTGCCGGATCTGCCGCCTGCAACTTCCTAACTGCGATCGCCCCTGATACAGTACACATAATAACTGTCATTGTAAACACAGTTACAACTTTCCCCAAAGTCATGTACATCGGTAAACTCGTAGCAGTTCTCGCTAAATTGTACAGCACCACAGAAATCCCTAGTCCGGGCAAATAGCCCAGGATTGCCAAAATTAAAGCCTCTTGAAAAACCACACTCAAAAAGTAACTGTCTTTATATCCCATCGCCTTCAAAGTAGCGTATTCTGGCAAATGGTCGGTAACATCAGTATAGAGAATTTGATAGACAATCACGATGCCGACAATAAACCCCATTGTCGCGCCGAGAGTGAAAATAAATCCGATCGCCGTGCTTTCCTCCCAATATTTTCTCTCAAAAGCTATAAACTCTTCTTTAGAAGCAATTGTCACGTCTTGCGGTAAAGTTGCCCTCATTTTTTCAATAACTGCCTTGACATCAGTTCCCGGCTGCAAGTGAACAATTCCGACATCAATTAAGCCTCTAGTTCTTCTACTGTGAAAAATCCGCAGAAAGTTCAAATCGCTGGTAATAATATTGCCATCAGCACCGAAAGATGCTCCTAAAGTAAATAACCCCTCTACAGTAACGCGGCGGTTATCTATTTCAGTTTCCACAGGCTTTCCCTGGTTGAAATATTCCGCTACTGGCCCAAACTCCGGGCGGGAAGATCGATCGAATAAAACGACATCTGAAATTTTGATTTTGTCCAAATTATCCTTAACTTCCGGCAGCTCAAAGATGGGACGAGCGGGGTCAAAACCGATTACCATCAGTTGGCGGGTATTGTTTTTGTCTGGTTCGGGATTTTTCCACAAACCAAAGCCTAGATATACCGGGCTGATTCCTGTAACGCCATTAAAACTCAAAGCTTGATACAAACGCCGTTGGGGAAAACTTTTCATGGCTATTAAAGCCGTAGACTGGGTGCTGGTGATAAAAATATCCCCTTTTAATTGCGAGTGAAAGCTGATGGAACTTTCAAACAGCGCATCTCTAAATCCAAACTGGATAAACATCAGCAAGTCAGCAAATCCAATGCCGGCTAGCGCGATTACTAAACGCATTTTTTCGCGAGTTAACTGTGCCCAAGCTAGCGGTATTTTTGCCATACAATGAAGGAAGAAGGAAGAAGGAAGGAGGAAGAAGGAAGGAGGAAGAGGGAAGAAGGAAGGAGGAAGAAGGAAGGAGGAAGAGGGAAGAAGGAAGAGGGAAAAGGGAATAAGGAAGGAGGAAGAGGGAAGAACGAGTAATGAGTAACAAGCTCGATCGCTCCTCTGACCAATTACCAATTACTCATGTTAGATGTCTATTTTAACTTCTACTTGCAAGTTTGTTAGGGTTGCAACTTTCTTGCTCGATGCCGGATCGAGGCGAATTCTTACTTCGATAACTCTCGCGTCGGTGTCGGCGGCGGGGTCTGTATTAAGGACATCTTTTTTGCCGATTTGTTTGCCGATGCGAGCGACTGTTCCTTCCAAAGCGCCTGCAAATACGGGGCTGGTGACTGTTGCGCGCTGGCCGTTTCGCACTTTGGCGATGTCGGTTTCGTAAACTTCTGCTACGGCATACATTTGATCCGTGCCGCCTAGTTCTACGATGCCGTCTTGAGTGTTGACACGTTCTCCTTGTCGGCTGTGAACTTTGAGGATGTAGCCGGATACCGGTGCTTTGACGTAACTTAAGTTTAAGTCTACTTGAGCTTTTTGTTTGGTGGCGATCGCACTTTCTACGGCTGCTTGGGCTGCTTGCACGTCTTCGGGACGTACTTCGGCAATTTGGTCGAGATTTGCTTTGGCTTGATTGATTTCTTCTTGGCCGGTTTCTGCTTTTTGTTTGAGTATTGCTTCGGCTTGATTAATTTGTTCTCTACCAGTTTCTATCTTTTGATTTAAGGTGGCTCTAGCTTGGTTAATTTCCTGCCTGCCTGTTTCTAACTTGCGTCTGAGATTGGCTCGCGATTGATTGATTTCCTGCTGGCCTGTTTCTACTGTTTGTTTGATTGTTGCTTTAGTTTCGACTATTTCCTCACGCAAAGTTTGCACGGTTTTTTCTAATATGGCTTGAGCTTCTTTGACTCTCTGGCGAGCCGTCTCTGCTGCTAAGCGTTTGGTGTCGTAGGCGGAAGCTGAAATTGCGCCTGTTTCGGAAAGTTCTTTGTTGCGTTGTTCCTCGGCTTCGGCGTTGGTTAATTCGGCTTTTAGCCGATCGACTGTAGCATTTTGAGAGGCAATTTCGCCGCGCAATTGAGCTTCTAGCCTAGCCAATTTGGATTGCTGCACCTCTGTTTCTCTGTCTAGTTGTGCCTCAAATTTGGCAAGATTAGCTTGTTCGGCTTCGGTTTCTCTTTGCAGTTGTGCTTCAAACTTGGCGACGTTAGCTTGTTCGGCTTCGGTTTCTCTTCGCAGTTGAGCTTCTAAGCGGGCGACATTCGCTGCTTCGCCTTCGGTTTCTCTTTGACGTTGAACTTGAAACTTGGCAACTTCTGCTTTCCCGGCGCCGACAACGCCTGTTTTTGCGCCTGCTTGAATTTTCGCTAATTCTGCTTGTTTGACTTTGACTTCTTTGTCGGCTTGTTGGAGGATTGCTTGGAGCCGATCGCGCGTATCGAGAACTGCTATGATTTGTCCTTGACTGACTCGATCGCCCTCTTCCACCTGCAACTGTTCAATTCTTGCTCCCTCCGACGCAGAAGGGGCGGACAATTTGATAACTTCCCCCTGGGGAGTCAACCTACCCAAAGCTGTGACGCTGTTGCGGGTGGCGACGGAAGTTGCAGCCGCCGTTGCAGCCGCCGCCTTTAACTCTTCGGCTTTTTTAAGTTGAGATACTTGCCAAAAACCGACTCCTGTGGTAATGAGAGTTGCACCGATCGCTAAACCGATAATTCCTCGCCCTGGGGGTTTTAAAAATGATTTATCCTTGAGCCGTGATTCCTTTACCATTACTTATAAAGTAGGTGATTTCCTGATTAAGTTTTTTTCACCTACTGTGAAGTATTGTAAACCAATTTCAGCTATTTAGGGATATCAAAAAGCACCTCGGTCATGTAATGTTCAGCCCAATCTTGACCGAAAGCTTTTTCTAGTACGCGGCGGGTTTTGTCGTTTTGCTGCTGCTGGGTGCAGTAGTAAATTTGAGCGTCTAGAATTTCCGAGGCTTCGGCGGCAGAGACTGGTTCGGAAGCGACTGCCTGTTTGCAGTGAATTTCCACGTAGGATTCAACAATATCCAAAAACCGACTGTTTTCTTCGATCGACTCTGGCCGCACAAACAGACAAAATTCTGAGAAAATATCCCCCCATTCGGGAATTGGGCGGGGACAAGAAAATTGCTTAATCGGCAAAATTTCCAGTTGGGTTCGGTAGGTTTCCGACAAAGTTCGATCTCGATTGAGGGGAGAAAGGTCTGCGATCGCGGCGCTAACTTGGCCTTTGCCTGCTACGATATCCGTACCGAACATCGGCAAAGCATAATTCGGTCTGGGAAACATCACGCAGTGCAGAATGTCAAGCAAGGGCCCGACTTTAGCGAGTTCGAGGTGTATTTTGCGGAACTGGGGCGTTTGATAGCAGCGGTTTTCAATGATCAGTTTTTCTCCTTCCAAGCGGCCTTCTACGTATCCCAACTCAGCGGGCAGGTGGTAGGGTTCGAGGTCGAGATAGCGGTGCCATACTGCTTCCATCCGGTCTGCTAAATCGCGGATGAGATGGTGCTGTTGCTCGCGTAGAGAAGGCTGGGATGTTTCTAACATTCTTATTTATCGTGCGATAGCTTAATAAAACTTGATTCTACTGTTGCAGGATGCAGGAAAAAAGGTAGATACTTTAACAATATCAGTAGATTGACTTAAGATTGACTTACGATCGAGCAAGTTTTAGAGGAGATTTTGTATGTTTGGTCTGGGATTGCCCGAAATGGGCATTATTGCGGTGGTTGCCATACTAATTTTCGGCCCCAAGAAGATTCCTGAGTTAGGAAATGCTTTGGGCAAAACGCTGCGGAGTTTTAAGGAAGGGGTTGGTCAATCTGAGGATGAAGCTGTTGAGAAGGAGAAGGAAAAGGAGGAAAAGAGCCAGTCTGGGGATTAGATAAATTAGGGATCGTTCGATTTTAAAAATGCGATCGATTCTGGGGAGAGAAGGCGATCCACTAATTTTAAATGTCCATTAGTTGTCGCCATTCTCACATAATAGAGCTTCTAGATCGCGGTAGCCACTCAGCAGGCGTTCAACTGCAATCCCATTTTCAATGGGACGGTAGAAGATGATATAGTTTCCAATAGCAAAACCGCGCAATCCCGGTGCTAGTTCTTCATAACTCCGTCCCATTCTAGGAGATTTTGCAATTAAATTGCATTGGTTTCTAAAGGTTTCAACAAAACGCCTCGCTGCTGCAATATTATCGCGAGCAATATAATTTTTAATCTCCCTCAAATCATACTTAGCTTGAGTGCTCAGAAAATAGCTACTCATTGATTGCCCGCTCTTCTAATTCTATTTCTTCCAGAAGTTCTGCAACTACTTCTTCGCCATCAAAAGTTTCTCCTCTGTTCGATTGCTCAATACCAACAGCCACTTCTCGGCGAAGTTTTTCGATCCGCATTTGACGCTGCATATCTCGCTCTTCAAGCAGTCGCAATGCTTCCCGAATTACTTCACTAGCCGATAAATACCTGCCAGTGTTGACCTTTTGCCGAACAAATTTTTCTAATTCAGGTGTCAGCGATACATTCATAGCTGAGTTGAAGTTGTGATGTATTTAAGCTGATTTTAGCAGGAATGTCAAAGTTTGTCAAACTTTGTTATGGCTGAGATAGAGCAGGCTTTCCAAAAAGTTCCAGGGCGGGTTTCACCGACAATAAGTAGTAGGACACAATTAATTACACAAAACTCTGGGCTACAACCCTTGTTTAGTAAAAAATCAGCAAAGAATTAGTGTGTAATTAATTATGTCCAATTACTTAATTGCAATACTCCGGACAGTTTTTGAGACCGAGGCTGAAACCCTCATTCTACCGTTAGCATTTGACCTCACTGAGAAGGTGGAAACCCGCATTCTGCCGTTAGTGATTGAAAACTGTCCGGACTATTGTAATTGGGGAAAACCCGCAATCTCCTAAACCCGAAAGATCCCAACTATAAAATCTTTACGAATTAGGAAATTTTCGTTCTCTAACTTCTAAAGAATAATCTTTCACAGCTTGGGTAATTGTTTCTCGCAAATTGGCGTAAGCTTTCGCAAAAGGCGGCTGTTTTTCGGAAAGTCCCAACAAATCGGAAGTAACTAAAACTTGACCGTCGCAGTGCGGCCCGGCGCCGATACCAATGGTGGGAATAGTTAGTTTTTGGGTAATTTGAGCGGCTAAGTCTGCGGGAATGTGTTCTAAGACGATCGCAAAGGCACCGGCTTCTTGAAGCGCGATCGACTCTGCTATGATGCGATCGGCTGCTTCGGCCGTTTTTCCTTGTTTTTTATAACCGAGTTGGTGTACCGACTGCGGAGTTAAACCGACGTGTCCCATCACCGGAATTCCGGCGGATGTTAGCTGCGAAACTGTAGCGGCCATTGCTGGATATCCACCTTCCAATTTTACAGCTTGAGCGCCGGTTTCTTTCAAAACTCTCCCGGCCGAGTGCATGGCTTGCTGGGGACTTTCTTGGTAAGTCAAAAACGGCAAATCGACAACAATTAATCCTTGTTTAACTCCGCGGCGCACTGCTTTAGCGTGGTGCAGCATTTCATCGAGGGTTAGCGGCAGGGTTGTGTCGTAGCCTAAGACTGTCATGGCGAAGGAATCGCCGACTAGGATGATATCTACGCCGGCTTGATCGATGAGTTGGGCGATCGCATAATCATAAGCTGTCAGGGCAACAATTGACCGCCCTTGTTGTTTCCACTGAATTAATTGATGAGTAGTGACTGACATTTTAGTGCAAAAATATAATATTATCTGTCTTCTACAAAAACATCCTCAAAGTCTCTATAACCACTCAACACCCTTTCAATTTGGATACCATTTTTAATAACGCGGTAAAAAATTACATATTTATCTACAGGGAAACTGCGTAGAGACGGTGCTAATTCCTCACGACTGCGCCCCCTTTCTGGAAAATCTGCTAATAAACGAAATTTTTCCTGAAAAACATTAAGAAAATGGTTGGCTGCATTGGCGCTAAACAGCAACAGATAGTTCGTGAGTTCCCTTAAATCTTGCTTGGCGGGGGCACTCAAAGTGTATCGACTCATTTTTCACCCTCATCGGCTTGCTGAATCTCCTCACGCAGTTCTCTTAACACTTCTTCACCATCAAAAACCTCTCCGCGATCGGAAGCTTCAATTCCAATCATTATTTCCTTGCGGAGTTCCTCTAAACGCACCAAGCGTTCCATTTCTCGTTGTTCTAGCAATCGTAACGCAGCCCATACCACTTCAGAAGCTGATGAGTATCTACCGTTGTTGACTGTTGACTGAACAAACTGCTCTAGTTCGGGAGTTAAGGATATGTTCATTACGTTGAGTCACCTATTTGAGTCAACTACTATTTCCCATAATAACAAAAAACTATCAAATTTTGCGATCGGGATTTTAAACAAGGAATCAGAGACAAGTAAGCTCTAATGTAGGTAAATCAAGCATTTAACGTTAATCATCGAGATTTTACACGCGAATATAGCTTTGCATTCCCTCCGCCGGCAAAACAATCAACCGCTGATTTTTTAAGTCCGGTTCTAAACCCAAATCTTCGAGGGGAATTAAGCCGAGTAAAGGTTCTTCTCCTGCGGGAATTTCTACACAATCATACCTGCCTTCTCGTCCAGCTACGGCAAGAGTGACATCTTTGAACAGACGAAATTTTCTGGTTCCTATTGCCGTATGTCCGTCGATTTCACCTAGCATTGGCAAACCCAACTGACTGATAATATCTGCTGGTAAGCAGAGTCGAGTTGCGCCTGTATCGACTAAGACGTTATCGATGGTGATAGAGCGTATTTGCTCTGCGGGGATGAACCCTCTTTCTCCCAGAATTTCATCGATGTGATTGGTGACGGTTATTGTTGCGGTGACTCGGCCCATTTTTTTATCCTTTTGTTTTGCTAGAGAATGTTTTCGTTGTCTTTCGACTAAATGATCTACAATCGAGGTTGCCTATTTTACATTTTAACAATATTTGTAACTAAAAGCGCTGTTGTTCTTTATTCTTTAAATTGGGTTGAGAAATATGGCAACTTAATAGCAAAAATGTTCTCTAATTATTGAATTACGAAGCTTCTGCCATTCTTGTTTAGAAACATCTGCACGAGTTTTGTCACCCGATGGATCGCGGATATCCCAAATTGTATCTGCAATCCGATCTAGCGATCGCCCATGAGAACGATAATCGAAGTCCCAGAAAGCATCACCGACGCAATCTCCTTGTGTAGTAATCATTTCTCGATCGACTGTACTACGAATAGCATTCCATTCGCGGATGTAGGCAGAAGAATCTTCAGAACGCAATTTGCGGCCTCCTAATTGAGGATTCACTCTATAAAAAAACCAATCCGTAAACCTATCCACAGCTTGATTTCGTGATTCATAATCGCGCGCTGTAGCACTGTCTAGATTGGAACCACCGAGTACAAGGGCTATAGCTAACGCACACACCCCTAAAAACTTCGATTTTGACTTAATTGAAAGTGATTTAATTACCACGATGAAACCCAATAATAATTATCCATTTCCCCGATATAGCTGGTGAGATATCTTTTGTTTCCATCCATCTTTAGAACAAGAAAAACCTCCCGTTTTCGGTGCTAGAGTAGATAAACACCAATAATTTCTCCCATCAAACACAACGCCTTTTTTGATATATTGTAGATCAGAGAGAGGTTGCCACGGTCGCTCGATATTAGACTCGTCATAATATCGATATTGTTGTCCCTTGACCTCTAAACCCTGAGCCGTACCTCCCAACCAATAACGACCTTCTTGAATTATGTTTGATGACGATTTTTGTTGAGGGCTATCTGTCTTTTTCTCAAGCCACCAATTCCTCACAAAACGTTTTGTATTTTCAGAACCTCTTGTCGTAGCGACTATAACTAGCAGTTCTCCTTGTTGATTGATAAACTCAAAACGACAAGGCCCCTCTCCTGTACCCGAACAATCCTTAATCTCTTTATATCCCAAATCAAATAGCTCTTTAACCGAACGATCTCTGAGGTTGGGTTGACCCTGTAAGCTTGGCTGCCACCGTTGTTGAATCAGGATTTGGCGCGCCTCTTTGTATGGCATACCTTGTTGAAGAGGTATTTTTTTGGGGGCATTTACATAAATTTCAAGGCTGACTTGAACTTTTTTATTTAAAGCCTCGATAGTTGAATTTTCGGGTGGATTATTCAGGTAATTTTTTTTACTTTTTGTATCGATGTTTGCACTATTTATGCTGGGAAGTTGTTGCTGTGTGGCAGCATCCGCCAAACTTGTATATCCAATGGCGATTAGTCCCATCAAGGGTGCAATAATTCTGGTTGTAACAAGAGTGCGATCGCATATCCAATTTTTCATACTCATCGGTTTAAAACCTTTCTTTTTACAGAGTTGTGTAGAGATGACCTCTACTCTAGGAGTTATCTTCGATAAATGCTGCGCTGTAAGGCGATCGAGTCTCACAGTCCACAATTGGAAATATACATTTCGCGTCGAATTGCTGACCATTCACTAATGCCGATCCGATCGCTTTTGGGAATGGGCTGTCCGGTTCGTTGAGGATGGCGGCTATAAAAAATTGTATCTGCAAGTAAATCGTAGGTTTGCTCGTAGGTTTCGCCGTTAATTGTCGTGAATTCCCATCCTGTCTCTTCTGGGGCTGGCCTAAAACAGACTTCTTGTACCGACTTAACTCGTGGATCGATCGCTTCGCGCAATCTCCGCCATTGATTGCTATATTCGCGATCGCCCGCTTGCAGTTTGCGATTGTTTAACTGAGGATTAACCCTGTAGAATAAGAAATCGGTCAATCCATCGACGGCTTGTTCTCGCGATTCGGCTTTGGCTAGATTCTGGCTGCTGAGGACAAGGGCGATCGCCAGAGCACCAACCATTGAAAATCTTGAGACAGACTTAATTGATAACGACTCGATTAGCATATAGCAATCCTAAATCATTTGCATAATTATTGTAGGGGCAATCCGACCCCTACTCCCCGTGGTTGCCCGATAGATATGGGGTAGGCACTCTTAGCACTACCCCTACAAATGTATCTGAATCATTTAGGATTGCTATAGTGATTTGGTGTTAATTCCTACCGCCATCCCAACCACCTGAGCACGGGCACAATTAAATAATGACTCACTCCCAAACAAAGCCCGATCGCACTTCCCAACAAACCAAAAAACATAATCGAGCCCCAAACTTGCAGCCAGCCGAAGGTAACGTTAGACAGTGACAAAATCCCAAAGAAACTCCCCGGAAAAATGTTCCACGCATTCAGCAACAGAAACATTCCCGTAGAGAAAACAGCCACTACCAAAGCGTGAACTAATTGATGACTCCGCAAACCCATTCCCACAGTCATAGAGGCGATCGCAAAAGCTCCCAAAATAACCCCCTGCACACCACTAGAAGCTGTTGCTTCCATCCAGCACAAACCCGCCAACAAATAGCCCTGAGCTCCCATCAATCCAGACAGCCAATACTGTTTTTGCTGGCGAAAACTCCCCGCATCCGTCAAACCGATCGCAGTTCCGAACCCCGCAAATCCAAACAGCAGCACTTCCGGCCCGACGGCGAAAGTCATATTAGGAATTAATTGCTGCAAACCTTCATTTAGAAAACTGGCAATTTCCGGGCCAATAGGCGAAGCATAGGCCAAAACCAAACCGCCGATCGCCCCCGCAGTTCCACCAACGCCACCGAGTACCATTTCCCAGCCCGTATCCAGAGAAGCTACCACGATTTGGGCGATCGCGCCGAACAGCACAACCATCAAACTTCCCGTTTTTTGCGCCCCCGTCACCACTACTTGCCGGCAGAATTCTACAATAGCTTGACCCATTGGGGCGATCGCGATTTTCCCCTTACTCCTAGCATAAATCTCCTGCAAACGCGCCCGAACATCCCCAGCCGTCGCCGGACGTTCCCGCACGTTCGATCGCACCATATCGTCCAACAAATTCGCAAAAGGCGGACTCACAGATACAATGTGGCGCCATCGCAACTCTCCCGTCATCGGATCTTCAATTTCCGCCGGATACTTCCCCGTCAGCAAGTGAATGCAAGTCCGCCCCAGCGCATAAAAATCCGTCGCCGGCACCACACCGCCTCCCACAATTTGTTCCGGCGGACTGTACCCAGGCGAAATCAACCGCGTCGAACTCGGAGAATCTTTCCCCATCGGTTCGACACCGCCCATTTGTTTAACTCCCCCAAAGTCGATCGCCACCAATTGCAGTCCGCCCAAACCCTTGCTAAGCAAAACTTGGGGCGATTCCGGGTCTCGCAGCATCAAATTTGAGGGTTTAATGTCGCGGTGAATAATCTGAGACCTGTGCAACTCCTCTAAAATTTCCACAGCTTGACTCAGCCAACTAAACACCCATTCCTGCGGACATCCTTGAGGGTGCTCGTCGAGAACCTCTTCTAAAGTTTTGCCGTGAATCTTTTCCATTACCAAACAAGGCAGCCGCTTCGCCGCAGGATTTCCCTCCCCGCCTGCAAAATTTTGCGTTTGGACGTGAAAATAACCCTCACGATCGACTCTAGGGACGCCTGGGTGCTGCAAACCTGCCAAAACTTCAGCTTCTTGCTCGAACAGTTTCAGCGCTTTCGGGGCAGTTTCGAGCAACACTTTCAGAACGCGCTCGGTTTGAGTTTCTTTGTCCCAAACTGTGAAAATCGCTGCAAAACCCCCGGAAGCGAGGCTTTCTAGAGGCACATAGCGATTTTTTAGCTGCAGCGGAGCCCCGCAACTATGACAAAAATTGTTGCCCCAAGTCTGAGGGTAGGGCCTTGGGCAATCTGGATTGATGCAGTGGACGGCTTTTGAAGGGGGGTGAGGCACAACCAGAGTAAAAATGGGACTAAATATCCATACTAGACTTACGCGCAGCTAAGGCAGAAACCAGGTTTTCAGCGAGGTTAAATTGCTGTAACGACGGATTTGGTTTGAGAAACAAGCTTGCTCTTGCTGCACAAGCCCTGTCCATATTATGTGGTATCCTGTGGATTTTTGAGTTAGCGGTCTCAGATTCACGGGATTTTAGATTTTAGATTTTGGATTTTAGATTGCTACATACTGAATGGCAGTTGAGATCGATCTTAACTCCCAACCACAACTTTAGGTATTTCTAACTACTTCCCTCTGCCCCATTACCCATTACCAATTCTGATTTTTCAGTATTAAATTCTTTACATAAACCGTATTGCTCCGCTGTTCGGCTCGCTGCACAATATATTTCGATCGCTCAAAATTCCCCCCCACTCTGCGATCCCCAGCCTTTCCTCCTGCATCCTTCGCCACGGAAATTTCATAAGATATGTTACAAATATTTTCGGAATGTAAAGCAAAATAAACAATACTTATGATGATTAAAAGAATATTAAAATTGGAGAGTGACACTTTGTTGATATATTTTTAACAGCCTGCGATCGGGCAAAAAAATTAAGCGAATACTAGGAAGCGAGATATGGCTTACGCGCAAACCCAAACTCAATCAAAGGCTGGGTATAAAGCCGGAGTTCAAGACTATAAACTAACGTATTACACGCCGGACTACACGCCGAAAGATACAGATATTTTGGCTGCCTTCCGCGTCACACCGCAGCCGGGAGTTCCCCCAGAAGAAGCAGGCGCTGCTGTGGCTGCTGAATCTTCTACAGGTACATGGACGACTGTTTGGACTGACCTCCTGACCGACCTCGACCGCTACAAAGGTCGCTGCTACGACATCGAACCAGTTCCCGGTGAAGACAACCAATACATCTGCTTCATTGCTTATCCTTTGGATTTGTTTGAAGAAGGTTCCGTCACCAACTTGCTGACCTCTTTGGTGGGTAACGTGTTCGGTTTCAAAGCTCTGCGCGCTCTGCGTTTGGAAGACTTGCGGATTCCCATTGCTTACCTGAAAACCTTCCAAGGCCCTCCTCACGGTATTACCGTTGAGCGGGACAAATTGAACAAGTACGGTCGTCCTTTGCTGGGCTGTACAATTAAGCCCAAATTGGGTCTGTCTGCTAAGAACTACGGTCGTGCCGTTTACGAAGTTCTGCGCGGCGGTTTGGACTTCACCAAAGACGACGAAAACATCAACTCGCAACCGTTCATGCGCTGGCGCGATCGTTTCTTGTTCGTTCAAGAAGCTATTGAAAAAGCTCAAGCAGAAACCGGCGAAGTCAAGGGTCACTACCTCAACGTAACCGCCCCCACCTGCGAAGAAATGATGGAGCGGGCTGAGTTCGCTAAGGAAATCAAAACCCCCATCATCATGCACGACTACCTGACCGGTGGTTTCACTGCTAACACCACCTTGGCCAAATGGTGCCGCCGCAACGGTATCTTGCTGCACATTCACCGCGCTATGCACGCCGTGATTGACCGTCAGAAAAACCACGGTATCCACTTCCGCGTGCTTGCCAAGTGCTTGCGGATGTCCGGCGGCGACCACCTGCACTCCGGTACAGTTGTGGGCAAACTCGAAGGCGAAAAAGGCATCACGATGGGCTTCGTAGACTTGATGCGCGAAGACCACATCGAAGAAGACCGCAGCCGCGGTATTTACTTCACCCAAGATTGGGCCTCCATGCCCGGTGTCATGCCGGTTGCTTCTGGTGGTATCCACATCTGGCACATGCCGGCTTTGGTGGAAATCTTCGGCGACGACTCCTGCTTGCAGTTCGGCGGCGGCACCTTGGGCCACCCTTGGGGCAACGCACCTGGTGCAACTGCTAACCGCGTTGCTTTGGAAGCTTGCGTCCAAGCTCGTAACGAAGGCCGCAACTTGATGCGCGAAGGCGGCGACGTAATTCGCGAAGCTTGCAAATGGTCTCCTGAACTGGCTGTTGCTTGCGAACTCTGGAAAGAAATCAAGTTTGAGTTCGAGGCAATGGATACCCTTTAAGGATTTTTGGTTTGAGATTTTAGGTTTTAGGTCGCAAACTTGCTGGGAAGTCTTTATCTTTGAAGAAGATTTACAAGTAAGTTTGCATCCAAAATCTAAAATCCAAAATCTAAAATTTGAGGGGGCTGGGGTCAAAATGGATCTCAAACAAGTTGCGAAAGACACCGCTAAGGTGCTGGCAAGTTACCTAACCTATCAATCCGTGCGGATGGTGGTCGCTCAGTTGAGCGAAACCAATCCTCCTCTGGCAATCTGGTTGAATGACTTTTCCACTAAGGGCAAAATCCAAGATGGAGAAGCTTATATTCAAGAGTTGCTTTTGGAAAATCAAGATTTAGGCTTTCGGATCATGACTGTGCGAGAGTATCTGGCTCATGATGTGACAGAATATTTGCCAGAAATGGTTTGTACTGGCATTCAACAGGCGAATATGGAACACAGACGCCAGCATTTAGAGCGAACTACGCAACTTAATTGGTCTGTTCCTAGCAGTAATCCTGAAACATCAATAGATTCTGAACCGAATCTGGATAATTTGTCGAGTTAATCGATCGACAAGTGCGATCGAACACACACCTTAGAGATACAAAAATGAAGACTTTACCGAAAGAGCGTCGTTACGAAACTCTGTCCTATTTGCCCCCGCTGACAGACGCGCAAATTGCCAAGCAACTCCAGTACATCTTGGATCAAGGCTACATTCCCGGCGTAGAATTCAACGAAACCTCTGCTGCTGAAATGCGCTACTGGACTTTGTGGAAGTTGCCTTTGTTTGGTGCTCGCAGCGTCCAAGAAATCATGGCTGAAGTTCAAAGTTGCCGTCAAGAAAATCCTAGCTGCTACATCCGCGTCATGGGTTTTGACAACGTGAAGCAATGCCAAGTGCTGAGCTTCATCGTGCACAAGCCTAACACCAGAGGCTACTAAAAAGTATTGGCTGGCTAATCTAACTTTTAGGTTAACAGTCATTGCAGATTGGAGGCGGGGAATTTTCTCTGCCTCTTTTTTTATAGTTTGCAAATAGCTTTTAAAACTTGCAGCAACAAAATTGAAGGTTCGGACTCCATCAAAGTCAGAAAGGGCATTAGCTGATAGGTTGGGGGATTTCCTCTGCGGATATTGACAAACTGATAAAACTCTCCGCTAGTTGCCAATCCCCAAACAGACTCTTGATATTCTAAACTTTTAGAGGCGTAAGTTAGGAGTTGGGGCAAACCTGCGCGGGGAGCAATTAGACTATTTTTAGATTCTACTACTAAAATCCAAAATGGTATATCAGCGGCAATTTGTTTCTCTTTATTGATTGCTAAAATGTCTAATCTGCCTGTAATCGTTGTGTCTTCATCTTCTATAGTTATGTTAGCAATGTCTTGTTCTAGACTCATCTTGATTGGGCGGCGGTAGAAGCCAGCCAATCGCATTAAGGGAAACGTAGTTAAAGCCTGTACCAGTCCTTCAGAGACTCTTTCCACTGAGAGGTATTCGCGAAAATCGTTGCGGATTTGGGCGAGTTCTAACTGTTCTATCTCTGTTAAGGATTCTAAGGATAAAAAATTTGTGTACGTGTCATTATTAAGCTGCTCTTGGAATTTCAAAAATTGACTTACTTCACCGAGAGTTATATTTTTGGCGTTAATAGTTGTTGTCATATTTTGATAGGGATTTAAGTTTTAGTGATAATTATAACATAGAGATTGTGAGAGTCCACTTGCACCACTCTTAGGAACAGGCTTTTCGGCCTGTTCCACAACATATCAAGTTTCTTGTGGGGTATGCCGGAGAGCCGGCCCATATTCTTAGGAACAGGCTTTTCGGCCTGTTCCACGACATATTAAATTTTTTGTGGGGCGGGCATCTTGCCCGCCCATGAAAGTGACAAAGGGGATAACTGCGAACCTAATCTATCCTTTCCATCACAATTCCATCAACTATTTCATAACCCCAATTAGAGTTGCGATTTGCCAACTGCTGGGCCATGTCATATTCGCCCAAATTGCAGAGTTCAACTAACTTTTGATATCCTGCATCTCTTTCTCGCTGCAATCTTGACCGCCGCAGTTTTTCTCTCTCTTCCTCAGAAGGATTTGGTCGCTCTTCTCCCAGCGGATTAATATCGCTAACTCGTTTCATATTCGCCTCATTAAAAAGGGATTGATTCGACTATTTCACCGTCAACTATTTCGTACCCCCATTCTGGGTTTGCAGCGATTTGTTTTTCAACAATACTTCGACCGAGAGGAGTTTGGTAAGCTTTTTGCAAAGAGGAAATACTGGGGATTTCGGCGGCGGTTGGCGGCTCTTTTTGTTCGAGTTTTGGCGGTTCAGCAATTGTTTCAGATGTGGATTGATTTAAGG
This sequence comes from Microcoleus sp. B7-D4, assembly GCF_036705125.1. NCBI lineage: Bacteria > Bacillati > Cyanobacteriota > Cyanophyceae > Oscillatoriales > Microcoleaceae > Microcoleus > Microcoleus sp. B7-D4. Next base: position 17,443 of record NZ_JAUBTT010000004.1, on the reverse strand, counting down.
CTGATTGAGGCGCGATCGCCCCTAACTTCCGCATAACGCTATCCTTGGTGATTTGCGGTTTTTCGTTGAAGGAAGAGGGCAGATATGGTGTGTCAACCCCCTGCTGTTTTGCTTTGAGTGCATCGTCGGCAAGGCGATCGCACTTTCGCAAAAAACCCTCCCACAAATCCTTGCCCAAAACCGGGTTTCTCAAATCAGCACGGGCTTTAGATACTGCTGCTTCCAGCGGTTCTCCTTTGTGGACGTAATACTGAATTCGCTCTTCTTCAAAAGCAGGATAAGGCACTTCCGGCTCGATTTCCCAATCCCGCTGGACTTTCTGACTTTCTCCTAAAGGAATTCCGGCGATAAATTCCTCCCAAAAAGTCGAGGTTAAGCCTTTTGTCATGCTGTCAATAATTTTAAATGCCCATCCAGAAGGATTGCCGAATCCTAAATTATGCTCTTGAGCATATGCTTCTAAAGCTCGCTGAAAGTTGTGCAATTGTTCTTGAGAATTCCAAGGGCCGCTAAATCGGTAATTCGGGGTGACAGCAACGGCTATTTGCTGGCGGGGTTGCCCAAAATATTTGTCGGTTTTAACTACATGATTTGGGGGTGATGTTTCGGGTAATATTTCTACAGGGTGATTGTTGTTTTCGCGGCTTGTCTGTGGTATAATTCCGGCAGGATTGGATGTCCAAAAGTTATTGAGTTTTTCCTCAAAAGCGTCAATGTCCGCCCAGAGTTCTAGGGTGTCGGTATTGGGATTTGGTAGTTTTTCTTTGAGGAGCGATCGCACTTTGAGTTGCTGTCTCGCTAATTCCTGTTCTTCCTGATTTAAACCGGTGGCTTTTTCTATTTCTGCGCTGTTAGTTTTCACCCATTCGCCGGAGTTGGACTGTTGTGATTGCCATTGCAATAATTGGCAAAGAAAAATGCTCCCCACGACTCCGCCGGTAATTGTGGCAAGTTTGGGATAGTAGATGGTGGGATTTCCGAGATTTCCTAAAAATATTCCTATTTTCATTTTTTATATTCCTAATTCCCTTGAATAGTAGGGTGCTCTTCGGCGCACCTTACCTCGACTAAACTAGCATTGAGAAACTTAAGATTTTCTTTAAACTTGTGTCTATTGCTGACTGAATGGAGTTTCTAGAGGAAAGACGGGGATCGCATATTCGATCGCCTGATTGACAGGAATCAGTTAAACGTAATAATAAATTATTTACTGTACAGATCCTCCCAAAATGAATCCAGAACGCCAAGAGGCTTATTTGAACTTAATCGAGCGAGTGCTTACCTGTCCCAACGGCCAAGAACCAGAGGTTTTGAGTTCCTGTTCCGATTTAATTGATGCGGGATTTGTGCAAATGCTAATCCAGATATCGGCTTCAATGGCCCGCGAAGGTGACGAAGATACTGCTAATTTTTTAGTGCAACTTGCTCGTTTGCTGGGGAAATCTTTGGGTTTGTCGCCGGATTTGATGCTGGCTGGGTACAGTAGTGGACAGGGGTAGAGAAAAAGTGCGTTAGCGAAGCCCTCGAAGAGGATCGCCTCGTTGTATCATGTTTCGATAAATTGGGGCGATTCCCTACCCTTGGGGATAGCTTTGCTTCACGTACTTTTTCAAGGCATGGATGGCTTTACAGTTTATATTTTAGGGGTTCGCAAAACTCATTCACCCCAGTTTTAAATACATAAATAATCACCGAAGTCACCAAAATATCCGGGCAAATTTTGGCTGCAACTAAATCTCTAAATGCCGCATTCAATTGTCCGTTTGTCAACTCTGCTTTAACCTCTGATTTGCAGATAGCAACGCGGCATCTTTTGGCCAATCCGTCTAACCAATTTTCTGAGATATTTGGTTCTTGTCCGGCTTGAATTGCTAGAGATATCGCTGCATCTTCGATATTACCTTCGCAATCCTCGATGGCGTCTAGGGCTTTGAGGGCTTCGGGATATTCGGCTAATTGCGAGCGAAATTGGGCAATTTGTTGTGAGGTAATAATCACCATATTATTGTCCTGGGTTCTCTGTTGGCGGGATAAGTTTAGCAATTAAAGTTGCTATTATAGCATTTTTTCATTAAGGTGGGAATTGGGCGATCGAACTTAATTACATTTTCAACTAATATTTTGCACCTCGCAATAGTCTGTCTGGGGCTTAAGCCCTGGTATTAAAGCTTAAGTCCGGGCTATGAGGAGTGATGTTAAAATTGACAAAAGGCGGCGCTAAAATAGGTTTGCAGGGCTCATATTTCTAGGGAGTTAGGAAAAATGACAACCATTATTTTAAACTTAGATACTGTCGAATTAACCGACGAACAATTTTACCGTTTATGCCAGATGAATCGAGATTGGCAATTTGAACGGACACCTAAAGGAGAAATCATTATTATGTCACCCGTAGGCGGAGTTAACGCCAATCGAGAAGCCTATTTAATTACAGATTTGGGCTTGTGGAACCGTAAAACGCAGCTAGGGAGAGTGTTTAGTTATTCTACAATTTTTCGCTTGCCTAATAATGGCTATCGAGTTCCAGACGCCGCTTGGGTTAGCTTAGAAAGATGGTCTGCTTTAACAGCAGAATAACAAGAGAAATTTCCGCCAATCTGTCCTGATTTTCTCATAGAATTGCGTGAAGCGAAGCTATCCCGAAGGGAATCGCGCCCAGACCCGCTGCGGCCGCTGCAGGAGAAAATGCAGGAGTATCTAAACAGCGGTTTACGCTTGGGTTGGTTAATTAATCCTCTAGACGAACAAGTTGAGATTTATCGCCCTTCTCGCGAAGTAGAGATTGTACAATTTCCTGTAAGTTTATCGGGAGAAGATGTCTTGCCCGGATTTGTTCTTAATTTGCCGATGATTTGATATTGGATCAAATTTTTCCTGTTTCCAACTCTATTTTCTTCGGACAAATATCATCATCGTACCAACCAGTCAAAGCCACCGCCAAAGCATCCGCCGCATCGTCGGGTTTCGGAATGTAACCCAACTCCAACTCCCGCGCCACGGCATCTTGCACTTCAGACTTATCCGCATTACCGCGCCCTGTCAAAGCTTGCTTAATTTGAGCCGGCGTAAACTCGAACAGCGGCACTCCACACTGCGCCAATACTAGGGTCAAAACGCCCCGCGCTTGCGCTACAAGTATGGTATTCCCCATCTTGTAAAAGAACAGTTTTTCGGCAATTGCTATATCAGGTTTAATCTGTTCAATTACCTCGTGCAAATCATCGTAAATTGTTTTCAAGCGCTGTCCCATTTCCTGTTTTGGCGTTGTTTGTATGACGCCGCAATCAATCATGGAAACGCTGTTTTTATCTTGTTTGCCAGGGACAATTTGACAACTAATTGCCCCGTAGCCAAGATTGGCCAAGCCCGGATCTAATCCTAAAATTCGTTTTTCCATTGCCCGAATTAGTAATTGGAACTGGGAAGGAGGCATTAAAAATTTGGGAAATGTTTCCTCACTACCCATTACCAATTACCAATTATTAATTACCCCTCAGTTGTTTCTAGGCCGAATACCCGATCGAACACTTTAGTCACTTTATACCCCGAATCTATTGATTCTAGCGGGTCTTTCCGCAACCGGTGCCGCAAACACAGAGTCATCACCCGGCGAATATCGTCCACAGTCACCTCTGTGCGACATTCCAAAGCCGTGAAAGCTTTCGCAGCCCGATTCGTGACCAAATCGCCCCGCAGCCCGTCTACGTCCAATTCCGCGCAAACTTGGGAGATTTTTACCCGCAACTCTCGATCGATAGTTACCGATTTCAATCTTTCCTGGGCTTCCACCAACTTCTGCTGCATCTCATCTTGTTCGCGCTGGTATTTCGCGAGAAACTCCGCCGGATTTTGGTCAAAACTAGAGCGCTGTTCGACAATTTCCACTCTTAAATTCGGGTCTTTTACAGTCCGAATTTCTGCGTGCATCCCGAATCTGTCGAGCAACTGCGGCCGCAATTCTCCTTCTTCTGGATTCCCGGAACCGATTAAAATAAACTTAGCCGGGTGGCGGATCGAAATGCCTTCTCTTTCAACAGTATTCCAACCGCTGGCGGCGGAGTCGAGCAAAACATCGACTAAATGATCGTCGAGCAAATTGACTTCATCAACGTACAGAATGCCACGGTTAGCCTTAGCTAAAAGACCGGGTTCAAAAGCTTTAACACCTTCCGACAAAGCTTTCTCGATGTCGATCGTACCGCAAACTCGGTCTTCGGTAGCGCCCAAAGGTAAATCTACCATTTGAACTTTTTTGCGGGCGATTTTAATGTCAGTTTGGGATAAAGTGCGATCGCGCACCTCATCGCTCATCAAATCAGGATCAGTGGGATGACTGTTAAAAGGATCGTCAGCCACCACCTCAATTTCCGGCAGCAAATCAGTGAGGGCGCGGATTGTGGTAGATTTACCAGTACCTCGATCGCCCATAATCATCACCCCGCCAATTTTGGGATCGATGACATTCAACAGCAGCGCCAGTTTCATCTCCTCCTGGCCAACAATTGCAGTGAAGGGAAAAACAGCGCGGCGGGCTGGGGTAGCGGTAACGGTTGGTAGAGCGCCCGCATTTAGGGTATTGCTGACTTCGGCAGTAGGACTCACAGGATAACTCAAAATATAATAATTGCTTGTTTATTGTAGGGGATAAGGGATTGTCTGGGGCGATCGCACTTGTAGGGCCCGCACGGAGCACAAAGTCGCTTCAACATCCAAGCGCAACGCCAGATTTGTTGCATTTACATTGTAGATTTTGGCGGGCAGGATGCCCAACCCCTACTCCCCACAATAGTTTGAACCAAAATCACCAGGTACATTCAATGTAGGTAGCGCCTTCAACACTCAAGCGCAACTAAGCTTTTCTCGATCGCGACTTACGCATCAAAACCAAAGAAACCGGGTTTTTTGCCGTTTCTGCGGTTTGTAACGAAATATTGTCGCAAAAAACGGTTTCTGACCACCGGTGCGTTCAGGAGTATTTATTTGAATTGCAGCTTTGGGCGGGCTCTCCTCCCCACCCCACAATAGTTTCAGTCAACTGAACCAGTAAGTTAAATGCGGGGTGGCTTTGAATTTTTGGGCGATCGGCAACCCAACTGTAAACTAATGTAACGATTTCCTGCGATTCGCATAAAAACCTCAAGTTCCCCCAGATAGATAATTAAGAGCGCTTTGCTCGCAAAGTGCTGTAACTTTGGGCGATCGGGCAACGCTAATGTAAACTTATGTAACAATTTTCCCGAATTTGCATAAAACCCTCAAGTTCCGCCAGATATATATTTGAGTCCACTTTGAAGCAAATTTTTTTCATGGTAGTTAGTCCAAGACGCAGAAACAACGTATTTCTATCATTATTCGCTGTGCTACGTAATCGCAACCCTTTGTTTTTAGCGGTTCTTGCGTCTAGGACTGGTAGTATAGCTGTCGATCGACGATTAAGGAGCTTTAAAGTAATCGTCATTAAATTCGGTTTAAAGGAGTTTTAAGTAATGTCATAAAGTCCTGTTTCTTTGATACTTTACACAAAGTTAACAAATCTTCTGCATTGGGGATGCTTTACATCTGCCGTGCTTTGCTAACAGTCTGGTGGGCAATAGCGCTAATACTTTATTAGTGCTTAATTTCTATGGTTTTTGGCTCTTTCACAGTCATCCTACCAAAAATTATATTGGCGATCGTAAAGTTCCTGTAAAGTCTTTAATGTAAAAAAACCGTATTCCTACGTATTGCTTTTTTTTTGCTTTCTGATAATATAAAAACGAGGTAAAATTTGGATTAAAATCTGACACGCTGGCAAATATCACTAAAGCTTCTTCACAAATAAATGCAATACTTCCCTGCTTCGTTGAAACAGTAAACAAGCAGTCTTGAAAGTTTACATTTTGAGGAAAATTTCAGGTGGCTCGAAATGCTCAAAAACGCACCGGAGAAAACATAAAAACATAATAAGGCGAGCGCTTCTCAACAACTGATTTAACCAACTATTTTTCAGGGGTACAAATGGCTGAACTTAACATCGGGGCATTGGCTGACGGCAAAACCTACACAGGTAGTGTTGGCGCTACAAATATCTACGACCTTTACAAATTTAATATCACCAGTCCGGGAAGTTTCCAATTTTCGATCGACGGTTTGAGCGGGAATGCCGACGTATTTTTGTTAAACTCTAGTGGCGAAACCCTTTACAGTTCCACCAACGCGGGAACCAGTGCAGAAACAATTAGTGTTGACAGCTTACTAGCCGGAGACTATTCAGTCAAAGTTTTGCAAATCAGTGGCGACATCAAATACACGCTGAATTTAGCACCAACTAGCACTCAAAAAGCATCCGACGCAGACACCCTCACTGGTGCCAAATCGGATTCTCCACTTCCCTCAAACAGCGCCGCAACTTCGGAAAAACCCACTGCAAACATAGATGTAATTACAGGAAGTGCTGTTGATGACAAGACTGTCACCGCAGAAACAACATCAACAACTACCGACAAACCAGTCACTACAGACTCCGAAACAACTCTCACATCTGAACCAGAAAAACCTGTAGCAACGACTGAATCTGCCACAGAAACATCAACAACTACCGACAAACCAGTCACTAGCGACTCCGAAACAACTCTCACATCTGAACCAGAAAAACCTGTAGCAACGAGTGAATTGGCGGCAGAAACAACATCAACAACTACCAACAAACCAGTCACTACCGTCTCCGAAATAACTCTCACATCGGAACCAGAAAAACCTGTAGCAACGAGTGAATTGGCGGCAGAAACAACATCAACAACTACCGACAAACCCGTCACTACCGTCTCCGAAATAACTCTCCCATCTGAACCAGAAAAACCTGTAGCAACAAGTGAATCTGCTAGCGAAAAACTGCCAAGTGAAGAGACTACATCTCCACCAGACAAACCACCAACCGATTCTGCAATTTCAACCGCCGAAAAACCCAGCGAAACTGTTGCCACAAACAATCTAAATAGCACAACCGCCACCAAAACAGATGCAGTTGCAGGCGAAACTGTCGCCACTCAAGAACAAAAAATAGGCGAGACTGTAGTTACTATTTCCCCAGATGCCAGCAAGCCAGAAGACGAAACAACTACTGACACTAGCAACGGGGAAGAAACAGAGAAAGAGAATTCAACTACTACAGTAGCAACAACTGAAACCAAAAAAGAACCAGAACCGACTACAGACAAAAAGTTAATTTCTCCCTTTACATCGGGGGTATTTACTACCGATGAAACTGGTCGGATCAGTGTAGACTACACATTTGATGGTGGGAGGTTCCAAGGTGAGTTAGCTATTTTCAGCTTAGACGATTTAGACAAATTTGAACCAGGTTCCGAAGCATTCATTAAAGAAGTAGCTGCGCGTTCTTTAAGTAACTCGGTGAAAGGTCATGTAGTGATTAATGATGCTACAGAAGGTGCGCGGTTTTCCGGTTTCTTAGGAGAGAGTAATGCCAATGAAGGAGCCTACTTAGGAGTCAAGAGTTTTGCCGTTACTGCTGGGGGTAAATATGGGGTGATGTTGGTACCCAATGGTAGTGTCAAGTCTGTGTTTGATAATCCGACTGTTGGGGGCGCTCAACGTCCTTTATTTTCTATGGCTATGGCGAATCCTGTGGCGGGATTTCACTTTGGTCAAATTGCGGATATAACCGGAGAAGGTAACACCTTTATCATGGAGGATATGCGGTTAGATGCCGGGAGTGATAGGGATTACAACGATATCATTTTCCAAGTGCGGGGTGCGACGGCAACAACTGCTTTGGTGGATAGTGTGATTAACCCCGATAAAGAGTGGCGGAAAACAGATTTGGGCAAGGCACTTATTGCTTATGCGAAACCTTACATTACCCCGGAACCAAAACCAAATGTAGATGCTGAATTATCCGATTTACTTGATGATTTAGAAACGGAAATTCTGAATCCATCAACTTCAGATAAAGAGACTCCAAAAACTCCAGCGCCTGTCGCAAATACCGACACCAATACTACTGATGCAACCAAGGTTGTACCAACGGATAAGGTAGATGCAAATCCTACTACTCCAGCGGTGACGACTGAGGAAGAAGTCAAAGATACTGCGAATAATTCGGGTGATTCGACTCAAGTTGAAACAACCGACAAAGTAGATGCAAAGCCTACTGCTCCAGCGGTGACGACTGAGGAAGAAGTCAAAGATACTGCGAATAATTCGGGTGATTCGACTCAGGTTGAAACAACCGACAAAGTAGATGCAAAGCCTACTACTCCAGCGGTGACGACTGAGGAAGAAGTCAAAGATATTGCGAATAATTCTGGTGATTCAACTCAAGTTGAAACTACCGAAAAGGTAGATGGAAATCCGACAACAGGTGCGACAACTACACCAACTGCTGGCAAAGATACTGTGGCGGATTCGACTGAAAAATTACCAGTTGAAAAAACGCCTATTCCCGCAGCGACAACTGAGGTAAAAGACAAAGTTACTGAAGCACCAGCGATGCCAACTTTGCCAGCTAAATCTACTACTGAGACGGAAGTTGCTGCAACGATACCAACTGAGAAAGTAGAAACAAAGCCGTCAGTTTTGCCAGCGGAAACTCAGGCGAAAGTAGAAACAAAGCCGTCAGTTTTGCCAGCGGAAACTCTGACAAAGGTAGAAACAAAACCCGAAGTTTTGCCAGCGGAAACTCAGGCTAAGGTAGAAACAAAACCCGAAGTTTTGCCAGCGGAAAGTCTGACAAAGGTAGAAACAAAGCCGTCAGTTTTGCCAGCGGAAACTCTGACACAAGTAGAAACTCAACCCGAAGTTTTGCCAGCCGAAACCCCGGCTAAAGTAGAAACAAAGCCGTCAGTTTTGCCAGCGGAAACTCTGACAAAGGTAGAAACAAAACCCGAAGTTTTGCCAGC
>NZ_JAUBTT010000004.1:0-8446 GCF_036705125.1 Microcoleus sp. B7-D4 | reverse complement strand
GGAAACTCAGGCGAAAGTAGAAACAAAGCCGGCTTTAGTAACTGAGGTAGAGAAAACTGAAACTCCTCAAGTTGTTGTAGCCGCAAATCCTGTAGAGTCGGTGAAGGAAAGTCAGCCAACAGTGGCTATTGAGCCGAAAGAAACTCCAGCGATTGTGCCGCCGACAGCAGCGAAAACTATGCCAGTTGTAGGTACGAATACTGCTGTAGACTTGCGGAACAAGGAGATAGTTACTCAGACTGAGACTGCGGGTGTTAATGATGCTGCACCAAAAGAGTCATTGCCAATTTCTCCAACAGTTGCAAAACCAACTGAGGATAATTCGACTGCGGCGGTGACTGAACCGGTTAAGCAGGAAGTAGCACAAAACAATAATGATGTCAATGCTGATTGGGTTGCGCGATTGGATAGCATTAAACAGCGTTTGAGTAATTTGGGTGGTGTTGATGTTGTTGCCGAAAATGCGATCGATCGCACTTTGATTGCTCGTTTGGAAACCATGACTGAGAAGTTGAGGGAGCAAACTGGGGCGACTCCTATTTCGGATAATACAGCGGCGTTGATTTCGCGGCTGGAAGATATGGTTGTGAAAGTCGCACCTAAACCAGTCGAACCTGTTCAACCAGTACAGTTTGAGTTTCCTAAAGCCGATCGCCCTTTGGTAGGTTTTATCACTGATACTGGCTTGACTGTCAATAATCCTGCTGAGGAAAAGAGTCCGATCGTTGCAGAGGAAAAACCCGCAAATAGCACAAACAATCCTTCCCCATCAGCTAATGGAGTTAATAGTAACCAGGCGCAGCCAGTAGTTCGCACTCAAGATAATTCGAGTCTGTGGGTAGAATCTCTGATTAAATTTGTGGATGCTGCTAAGGTATCCAAGCAACCCCATGCCGTTGTGAATATTAACATCAACCTGACTCAAACTCAGCCTGATGAAACTGTGATTCCCCGCAAGGAATTAACGGCGGCGGAACGATCGGCGATCGCCTACGCATATCAGAACAATGTTATTATTGTTGTTCCGGCTGGAGATAACTCAGGCACTATGTCAGCTCTGGGTCTATTATCTAAGGAAGTTGACAACGTAGTTACTGTCGGTGCGGCTCAACGATTTAACGATTCCGTTGCACTATCCAATGCCTTTAAATTGGCAGATTATTCTGGTAGTGGCAATACTCTCGATATTCTCGCTAACGGTAGCAGCGACAATACATCTAGCACAGAGGTTGCTGCTGTTGAAGTCACAAATGCGATCGCCCAAATTTTAGCAGCAAATCCCAAGCTGAATTACACTCAGGCAATTGATATTATCAAGCGTACTGCTACTGACCTCGATCGACCTAATTGGGACGCTCAAACAGGGTCGGGTTTGCTGAATGTTGCTGCTGCGGTGCAGTTGGCAAAGGTAACTACACCGGAACTTTACACCATTAAACCCGGACTGCGAACCATTACTGATGTCTTCATTTCTCAACATCCGAGTGCCAAGCAGTTACCAGGAGATCCGACTCCTCCTGCGGTTACAGTCCCTGGAATTCCTCAAACAAATGTCGATCGGGGCAGCAATAATCTTGCTAATGCAACGCAACTGATTCCTTCCGCTACCGAAGATGTCATCGATCAGGTTAGCAGCGTCGATCCGTCGGATATTTATCGGGTTGACAGTCGCTACTTAAATGGTGCTAAGTTTTCCGTCCTCTCAGGCGACTTATCCGTCAGCTACCTGACAACTTCTGGACAAATATTGGGGACTCAATCTTTGAGCAAAGGCAGCCATAAATTGCAGTTGCCAGCCAATGCACCAGCAGAGGTGATTGTCAAGATAGATCAACGGAATGCCACTCCTGCAACTTACGTTCTCTCTGGATTTGAGAGTACCGCCACTGAGCCGTTTAATATCGATTTGGAATATGAAACGCCCCTGAGTGCTTCGCAACAGGCGATTATGCAAGCCGCAGCAAAAAGCGTGGCTGGATTGATTGGCAAAGGGTTGCCGAGTGCAGTGGTTGACGGCAAGATTATCGACGACATCAATATCAAGATTTCCACTGCCAATATTGACGGGGCGAGCGGCACTCAAGCGCGAACTAAAATTGATTTCATGCGCTACGGAAGTATGTTGCCCGCTCAATCTTTAGTGCAGTTTGATGCTGCGGATATTGCCGAGTTAGAGCGTTCTGGGAAGTTGTTCAGTGTGGTGCAACATGAGTTTCTGCACGCTTTGGGCTTTGGGAATCTCTGGGAAGCTAAGGGTTTGGTTGATTATGCGGGTACGCCGTTGGCTCAGTATAACGGGAATCAGGCGGTTGAAGAGTTCTCCAAATTAGGTGGTGCAACAAATTATGTTCCCTTAGAAACTGAGGGAGATGGTTCTGCGGATTTACACTGGAATGAGGCACTATTTCAGAATGAGGTAATGACCTCTGATTTAGGTTCTCAACCAGGAGAAAATGGTCAAGTTACTTCACCTATTAGCGCTGTTACCATTGCATCTCTCGCTGATTTAGGTTATCAAGTTAACCAGAATCAGGCTACACCGAAATGGGGTTTGTTTGGTGAACAGTTTAACCCAGCAAATGTAACTGAAGAGTGGCTTGAGGAACAGTGGAAACGTCAAGCTGAAGTAGATCCAAGACTTCGCAACGACGGGGAAATAAACCTTCCTACCGTCGATCCAGCTACGGTAGCACCGGAAATTTGGGCGCACGCGGAACGGTTCGATGGTAATGGTGAATATTACGATTGGGTAGATTATGTAGTTACGATCGATGGCGATAGCCTCAGCGCAGTTGCTCGGCGCACAATGGGGAATGCCAACTACTGGAAATGGATTGCTGATCGCAACGGTATCTATGATGCTCCTTACTGGATATATAAAGGTGACACGATTCAAATTCCCGTTCATCGTCCTGGTTATGAGCAAGAGCAAGAGGCTGAACGCCAGCGACGCGAACAAGAATTACGGGATCAGCAGGAACGAGAAGCCAGAGAGCGCCAAGCTCAGATCGACCAATTAAATAATAGTCAGGCTGAACAAGAACGGCTACGGCAAGATGAGGAACGCCGTCGGCAAGAGGCAGAGGCTAATCAACGGGCGCTAGAAGAGCAGGCTCGAAGACTAGCAGAGGAACAAGAACGCCGCCGTCGGGAACGGGAAGAATACGAGCGCGAACAGGCGCGGTTGGCGGAACTGCGGCGGCAAGCCGAAATTGCGCGGCAACAAGGTAAGGGAGGATTGGAGTGGTATCTTGCCAAGCCTATGCCTGAATTTGGGCCTGTCAATCCGTTTGAGACATCTCTAACGGGTGAAACTGTTGGCAATTTAGTGCCGGATGACTACTATCGGTTTACTCTGTCTCGCGGTGGTCGGATTACGGCTGAATTGAGACAACTGTTGGCTGATGCAGATTTGGTTCTGTACGATGTGCGGAATGAACCTATTGCCTATTCGATGCGGGAGGGAATTACCGATGAGCAAATTATTGCTGACTTGATTCCCGGTACTTATATGCTGCGAGTCAATAGCCCTAAAGGTGTAACGACAGATTATGACCTAGTTGTTAAGTTCCAACACAAGCTTTCTGCTACTCAAACTCAACCTTTACCTCCAGGTTGGCGACCTACTAGCATTGGTGGTAATCCTAAAACTCCTCTTCATGCTAATCCAACTGAAGCTAATCCTTTACGCGGTTTCCTTCATCCTCTAAATGGTTCTGGAACTGTTACGCAGGGTAATGGTGGCTCGACTTCGCACACGGGTCGATCACAGTATGCTTATGATTTTGGTGTTCCGATTGGTACGCCAGTTTATGCAATGCGATCAGGTACAGTTGTTGGCGTAGTGGATAAGTATCCCGATACAGGTGGGGGTTACGAAAATCGGAATAATTTCAACTATGTTCTGATTGAGCATGATGGTGGTTATCGTTCTGCTTACTTACATTTGCAACAGGGATCGAATTCGCGAATTGGTTTGAAGGTTGGAGATACTGTTAATGCAGGGGAGTTAATTGGCTACAGTGGTAATTCTGGTTGGAGTACGGGGCCACACTTGCACGTTGAGGTTCACCAGCCTACTGCTGGCGGTTACTTTGGGCAGACAGTTCCGTTTGTGATTGGTGGTGATACCGCTGGTGATAATGATTCGAGCAGTGATGATTCTGCAACTGATGATGATGTGAGTAGTGATGATGACTACGACTACGATGAGGAAGACGATAGCTTACCAATAGGTCAGCTAATTGCCAATGAAGTTGTTGAACTTAGCAGAGAAAGCTTAAAGGGACTGAATCAAGCAATTGCTGATGGAATCAGAAGCCAATTTGACGGTATTATCAGCCCTCTGCAAAATAAAGTTGATGAGGCTGAGAAGAAAGTTGCAAACTTGAAATCTCAACTAGAAAGCAAGACAGATGGCATCATTGACAGCATTTCTAGTAGCGTAATTGGTGGTTTAAATGCAACGGCTAAAAATGAGCTGCGAAATGCCATTAATGAAGTTACGGATGGTGACTTTTTAGGAGGTGCAGCCTCTGTCACTCAAGCGGTACTTGCCAAGTTAAGTAGTATCGGCTTAGGTTTTGTTGCTGGGCTTATAGAAGGTTGGGTTGATGACAGAATTAATGAGGCATTTGCTCCTGTAGAACAAGCTTTGAAGGAAGCAAATCAAGCACTTCAGTCGGCAAAAGAGGAACTTCAAAAAGTCACTGAAGTAGTTGAAGAAATAATTGACTATGTGATTGACGTTGCTGCTGACCAGCTTAATGAATGGACTCCTTATGTTGCCAATATCGTCCAAGCACTTTTCTATTCTGGCGAGGAATGGGTTGAGAATTTAACAAATCCAGCATTCTGGACAAATCCAGCATTATGGATAAAGTTTGCTGAATTTATTGGGGGACTCCTGATAACTGCTGCTGTTTCCTTTGCTGCTGGTGTAATTGCTGGCTTTGTTGGTGCTGCTATCTCCGCTGCTGGTTGGGGTATTACTATTCCTGCCGGACTTGCAACTGCTGCTGCCGTTTTTGCAACCATTATGGGGACATTATATTTTAACCGAGATGAACTGACAGCACTCTATGAAAGTGCTAAGACAGCCTTTACTAATCTGGACGAAGGAGCTAAATCTTCTACAACAGATGAACAGTTACAGTTTGTTGGTGAAAGGTTTGCCAGTGAATATAGTGATGCACTCGGTAAACTTGTCACTATTGTGGCAAATGTTGGTGTGGGAGCAATAGCTGGAGGGGTAGGAGCTAAGGTTGGTTCTTCTATCCCATCAAAGTTGAATGCTGTTCTGAAAGCAGCTTCTAAAAATAAGGATATTATCGCTTATCGCCAAGACAACAATCCTTATTCAAATCAAGGAACAAAACCAGACCGCTTCAAATCTTCTTTCGATGCCGATGGGAACATCATACCTGCCAATCCTAACGGAAAAGCGGATATCATCTCACATATTCGTGGTTCAGAACCGGCGAAGAGTCATAGTGCTTACACTTCTTTTAAGTTAGATTCAGAAGGTGCTAAGTCGTATGGGGATAAAACAATAAAGTTAAATCTTGGAAAACTGAGGGAAGATATTGCTAACGGCAAGATTAAGAATGTTAAGATTGTCGAACATGATGAAATTGTAAAGGCAGTTCAAAAACATCTAGATGATGCCAAGCTACGCTATAAGGACTATAAAACTCCAAAAAATTTGCAACGTCTTGAACGCGCTCAAATGGATCGTGAGAATGTCACGCGAGATAAGGAAATATTAATCGAAGGAATCATTCCATCAGACTATGTTGTACCCTAAGACAATTACTGTGGCAGTTAAATATCCGATTTAATTACAGCGGTTACTGCTGTAATTTTGTACACTAAATATAGTGGTAGCCTCTGTATAAATTGGTTGGCTAATTGCTGCTACTGTACCTCATAACAGCCGGAGCAGATGTAAATAAAAATGAACACCGATATCGCTATGACAAACATCAACCAGTTACTTTACACAGATGAATCGGGAGAAGTAGTTGGCTTGGATGAAGTACAACTCATTGACCCTCCTCTACAAGACAGGATTCCTAAACTTCGACAATTGTTACAAGTTCAGGACTTATACATTGTATTTCAATCCGCTATTTTATTAGCAGCTTGGGGCGATCTTGAGGGTCTGGCTAAGATTGAGGAAATGATTGATGAGCCTGTACACAAAATGCAAAAGTTAGTGCCTCATAGACTTTATGGCTACGACAACATATATGATGAGCTATCTTACGCAGTTTACCTCTTTGGATTTTCTGGTCAGAAAAGTGAAGATACAAAGAGATTATTCAGTAAGTTACTCAAGCTTTATGGTGATATTGAATTTGAAAGTAAATTGAAATTTTCACTATTGCGATGTGAGTTCTTTGATTTAGCTTCTGAAGTAGAAGAAGCAATTAAACGCTCGTTGTCATTAGAACGATACTATCTTGCGAGCCAAATGTTACCAGTCCTTGCAAAGTGGAATCCGGAAGTCGCTTGGAGTATGGTGGATAAATTTATTTGTGAGTCTAACAGACAAACACCTAATCCATTGGCTAATGTGGCAGAAGCGCTTGGGTATATTAATAATCCAAGTAGCAGATCCCTTTTAAAAAAACTCTTAGAGCATCCAGAAGTTTCTGTGACAGAAGAAGCGGAACGATCGCTAGTCAAATTGTCCCAGACAGATTTCTCCAACACCGCGACGGCGAATTCACCCAACTCCTAGAAGACATCACCCGCTATCATCAAATATTCCAACAAGGCTATGACAAAATCATCCTCATTCGTCCCACCACCTACACCGGCTACGACATCCTACTCACCGCCGCCATGCAATGCTTAGGCTACACCAAAGAGCAATTTCAATTCATCATCGTTCAACCCCTCAAACTCTACGCCTTCCACAAACCCACCCAGCAAATCCATCGCATCCCTGACATCGCCCCCGCAGAATTGCTCAAAGCCGTGACTATGGATGCACTGCGCTGGTACTCCCTCCGAGTTCCCCTCACAGAAGTTGCCCCCATTAACATCAGCACAGCAGGAAAACCCACCCCGCAAGATAGCCTCTATCGCCTTCGATCTGCATATCTTCGTTGCTGTACCCTGCTGCAACAAGCACAGCATCGAGGCATCATTCAGCTAGAAACTAATGAGGGCAACCACGGGGGGTTTGCCCCTACGGAAAACGCACCTAAACTCATGTCATTAGCAGATTATGTCTGGGAATCTCCCGATGCCGCCACCCTAGCCAACCTTCTGCAAGCGGTTCCCAAAATCCTTGAACAAAGCGCCACCGAAATTGCCCCCCATCTGGTTTGCCGCCACCTGGAAGCTATTAGCGAAACCTGCCTTCCGTCGTTGGATTCCCTGAGTCTCAACCCGCAAAACTGCGCCCTTTTGTTAGCTGCGAAGCAAACAATTTTTGAGTTGTTAGAGAACGTTTTGGCGATCGCCCTTCCTGAGTCAACTTTTCCCGACTCAAATTTGCGATTTGTCAAGTTTTCTGAAGATTAGGCCGCGTTTCGCATAAAACTAGCGCCTTCTTCCAGATAGATAAGTGACGGTTGGTTTTTGAGTGCGACGGGCTGTCCTGAGTGCGATCGGGCGATCGACCTTTATTAATTTTTCTCAAAAACTGACGGGCTGTCCTGAGTGCGATCGAGCGATCGACCTTTATTAATTTTTCTCAAAAAAGGGCGATCGACCTTTTCAAATAAACTCTATATGGTTCTGCATATCCGACGGTTCAAGTACCTCCCAAATCAGAATCAAACCGCGCACAATTTCACCAAGTGAACGGCTGTTTTGGTGACAGTAAACAATACCGCAATGCTCTAAACCCCGCTGATGAATTGCCAAAAAATCGTCATCCTGGGTAAAGATTACTCGCCCTTGAGAAATTGCAAAAGCTAACTGTTCTTCATCCATAGCACCTAAAAGCCGTGCTTCTGGTGTAGTCGTGACATCAATACCGCGCCTTTTCAAAGCTTCTGCGATCGCCCGTTCGACTTGTTCATCACAATGAAATCGGATCTTTTCCCAGATTCTGCCCTGTCAATTTCTGCTGTACCTTGGAAGGAGTTTTTGCTTGCAATTCCCGCACAAAAGCATCGCTATCTCGAATTTGTTGTCGAATTTCCTCAAGATGGTCGTGGTAATAAGTCAAGGCTGCGTATACATCTGCTAAAGTAATTGTGGGATACCGCGACACAATTTCATCAGGAGACATTCCCATCTTTTCGTGCCAAATTACAACATCTTGAACCCTAATCCGATGTCCCGCTATACGTGGTTTACCGCCACAAATACCCGGAGTAATTTCAATATGTTCTTGGATTACCGATGGCATAAGCTGTTGTACCTTTAAATAGGGTATAATAAAAAAGGAGTTTAGTCAATCTCTACAAAAATGCCAGCTAAAAAC
>NZ_JAUBTT010000123.1:0-20929 GCF_036705125.1 Microcoleus sp. B7-D4 | reverse complement strand
TACAACAAACTACATTGAAATTTAGTCGGATTTAACTGTAGCATATTTTGGGTTCCAGTTAAGATGCGTTTACCCTGGGCCGGAAAGCCTGTTAATCGAGAATGGTGAAAGATGTCAGCTTTAACTGAGTTGTAGTATTGTCAATAAGGCTTTTCTGAACAGGCTTTTCGGCCTGTTCCACAACAAAATTTCTCTCCTGTGGAACAGGCCGGAAAGCCTGTTATTAAAAAGAGTGCAAGATGTGAGTTTCAATTAACTTTGTAGCGACCTGTTAAAATTTGGATCTGTCGCATCCAAAGAATTAGTGCTAAATTATGAGAGGCGTTCCGCCGGAACGCCTCTACATTCGTTGCGAGCACAGACCAAAAGGTTAGCACATGATTCAGACAGCAGTCACGCCTTTCAAAAACAAAATTAACTCAGCTTTAACTAAAAAGCCGATTACAGTTTTACAAATTAATCTCGGCAAACGCTGCAACCTGGCTTGCACTCACTGCCACGTAGAAGCTAGCCCGACACGAACAGAAGAACTTTCCCCGGAAATTTGCGACCAATTAATTGAAATCATTCGCCGCTTTCCTCAAATTCAAACTGTTGACCTCACCGGCGGTGCTCCCGAAATGCTTTACGGTTTTAAACCGCTAGCGGAAGCTGCCAGGGCGGCAGGTAAAGAGGTAATTGTTCGTTCTAATTTGACGATTTACTTTGAAAAAGGTTTTGAAGATATTCCCGACTATTGCGCGCAGCACCAACTCAGAATTGTGGCGTCGCTTCCCTGCTACCAAGCTGACAATGTGGACAAAATGCGCGGCAACGGTGTTTTTGACAGTTCAATTCGGGCGCTGCAAAAGCTAAATCAGTTGGGATACGGGAAAAACCCAAATTTAACTCTGGATTTGGTGTACAATCCACAAGTGCCGGCAACAGACAAGTTTTCGCTAACACCGGAACAAGGTAAGTTAGAGCAAGATTACAAGCTTTATTTAGCGGAACATTTTGGGATTTGTTTTAATCAATTGTTCGCGATTACCAATTTGCCGGTGGGACGAACTAAGTTCCATTTGGAACATAAGAAACTTCACAAGCCTTATCTGGGGTTTTTGGAGGATAATTTTAATCCCGGTACTCTGGAACATTTAATGTGCCGTAACGAATTGTCGATCGACTATTTGGGCAATGTCTACGACTGCGATTTTAACCAGATGGAAAATCTGCCGGCGAAAACTGGCAGCGGGGAAAGGATAACTGTTGCTAAATTGCTCGAATCTGGCAGTTTAGAGGTGATTCAAGAGGTGCAAACGGCTGCTTATTGTTATGGATGTACGGCAGGTTCAGGTTCTAGCTGTGGCGGTACTTTGATTTGAGCAATACAGTAGGGACACTCCAAGATCCCATAGGTGTCAAGTTAAGGTAGAACCCATAGTCCGGCAGGGGTTTAAACCCCTGCCTCAAAGCTAAAGTCCTCTAAAAGAGGACTGAAGAAGTTATTAGTCCTCTTGAGAGGACTTTCGCTATTAGACAGGGGTTTCAACCCCTGGCGGACTGGCGGGTGGGCGGATGGACTTGGCGGGCTAACAGCTTAAGTTGACACTAATGGGCAGTGCCGTGTCCCTACCCTGGAAACGACGGTATATGCAATGAATGAATGGGGAGTTTAAGCAATGAATGATTCGCGATCGCCCGGTGAAGATCCGCCGCCATCCAACAGGTGGAAGCTGATTTTAGGGATTGGTTTAGCTGTGGCTTTAATTGCAGCGACCAGGTTTTTTAACTTCCAAGGAATTCTGAAAAATGCCCTGGAGTCGATCGCTAGTCTCGGCCCGTGGGGCCCGGCAGCTTTTATTTTAATTTACATTGTCGCAACGGTTCTATTTATCCCCGGTTCTTTGCTGACTCTCGGTTCTGGCGTTTTGTTCGGAGTCGTTGGCGGTTCGGTTTGTGTTTCCATCGGCTCGGTTTTAGGCGCAACTGGCGCTTTTTTGGTAGGGCGGTATTTAACTCGCGACTGGGTTTCCAAACAGATAGAGGGCAATCAAAAATTTAAGGCGATCGACTCCGCAGTTGCCTCTGAAGGATGGAAAATTGTACTGCTGACGCGGCTTTCTCCAATTTTTCCGTTTAATTTGCTTAACTATGCTTTTGGAGTCACGCAAGTATCTCTAAAAGACTATTTTTTCGCATCTTGGATCGGCATGATTCCCGGAACTGTCATGTATGTTTATATCGGTTCCCTGGCCGGGAGTTTGGCTGCACTCGGATCGCAAGGGCGATCGCGCACTGCTGCTGAGTGGGCTCTCTACGGGATTGGTTTGCTAGCAACGATCGCCCTCACCGTTTATGCAACCCGCTTGGCTAAAAAAGCTTTAGACGAAAAAATTTCCCCTTGACACCACAGCGCAAATTTGTAAATTTGTCAAGAGGGTTTTGCCCATACATTATAATACATTGCTAATTTAAAAAAGTCCGTGTTTTCTCTGTGTTATTTATAATTATTTTGTTATACAAACGAGATAGAGATTAAAGATATCGTAAAGCAGTTACCTCAATTAGGTAAACCGAAGGTCAAAATATAAAGCTGATGCCAAAATAGAAGGCAAGGGTGCGATCGGAATAAGAATTTTTTGCAGCCAGGAATGCAAGTCATACCATTTTAAATTTGAGATTTGAGATTTGAGATTGCGAATGACTGATGCCTAGCAGGGTTGGGATCACCGGCCTACAGTTGCATTATTTTCTGAAACTCGTCTCACGACTTGACTGATATTAATTCTGCCGCATGACCAATACCGTTTGATGAATTTGATTCGGAGAGAACATTTGATGATGCAAAACCCAGCAAATCAAGCCGGATCAGTGTCTGCGCCGCGGCCACACCAAGCAAAAAAGCTGCGCCAATTTTGGGCAAACATCAGCAATTCTGCTCAATCGCAGTGGCAGCAAGCGCACAGTCTTTGGCAACACAGACGGCAGCGCCGCCATTTGCTGACCCTGCTAATTCTGGCCACCACGGCTTTAACGATTAGCACAACTGCTTGCATCAGCTATTTTTTTGTGCGCGGGCTAATCCTTGACAATTTAAAGCAAATAGCACTATTAAAACTAGAAAAAGGCACCGATGAAATCGACCGCTGGCTCAGCAGCCGCAAAGCAGAAATAGAAACCATTGCTTACGATCCTACGGTGGGCACTCTCAATTGGCAATTAGTCGAGCCC
The DNA here is from genome assembly GCF_036705125.1 of Microcoleus sp. B7-D4. NCBI lineage: Bacteria > Bacillati > Cyanobacteriota > Cyanophyceae > Oscillatoriales > Microcoleaceae > Microcoleus > Microcoleus sp. B7-D4. The sequence continues at coordinate 17,716 of NZ_JAUBTT010000123.1, read as the reverse complement.
CGGTTGCAAGGAGAAATATACAGATTAAAAGAGTATTTCATCCTGTCATTAACTCAACCCGACGGCTCATTTATCAACACTTTAGGCAACCGCGCGAACAGCAAAGACCGCCAACACTTTCAAAAAGCAATGGCCGGACAGCTCAACGTTTCCGACCCGCTGATCGGCCGCAGTACAAAAGTTTCTACGATCATCATTTCAGCTCCTATTTGGGCTTTGCCCCCCGCTCCAAATCAAGTAATTGGAGTCCTATCGGGCAGCATTAAATTAGACCGAGTAACATCTGTCGCTAACAGCTTGCTGTACGGTTCTGACAGTTATGCTTTTGCGCTCAATTCACAAGGAGTGCCAATTGTTCATCCCAACAATAACTTAATCGGAAATATCGACCTGCCGACCCCAAGCTTTTTACAGTCAAAAGACCCCGCACTCTCCACAATTGCGCGACAGATGATCGACCGGCAGACGAACATCGAACTGGTAAAAATAGATAACAAATGGGTGTATGTGGCCTATGCTCCCCTCAAGGAAGTTAACTGGTCGATGGCTTTAGTAATTCCCCGCGAAAATATTGAATCCCAACTGCAAGCATTAAATTTGCTGACATCCGTAGTCGCCGGACTGCTCATCCCGGCAATGCTAGCAGCCATTTGGCTAATTTACTCCTCCGAAAACAATCGCGCTCAAGCGGAGCGAGAAGCCATGCTCAACCGGATTGCTGGACGCATTCGCGCTTCCCTGGAATTAGACAAAATTGTGCAAAGTACAGTCGAAGAAATAGTAAGTTTGCTGCACCTAGAACGGGCGGCTTTTGGTTGGTACAAACCGCAAGAAAACAGGTTACAAATCCTGTGGGAATGTTGCCCATCTGATTCTCCGACACAAGCCATAAAGTTTGAGTCTTACTTTCTCGAAAATGTGTTAGTACGGAGTGGTCAAGGCGAACCAATTATTCTTTCGAGCGACACTTGGGCGAAGGGTGTAACTCAACCGCCGGAACTTAAAGCTAATAGCTATTTAGCCGTACCTGTCCAGACTCAGAACCAGCCGCAGGGTTATTTAATTTGCAGCCACGCTACTCATTGGCTTTGGAGCAGGGAGGAAATCCAACTGTTAAAAGCTGTAGCAGACCAATTGGCGATCGCAATTACTCAAGCTCACCTTTACAGTCAAACCCAAGACCAAGTAAAACTGCTTAATAGTGCCTTAAATGAACTGAAAAAAACTCAAACTCATTTAGTGCAGAGCGAAAAAATGTCATCCCTCGGTCAAATGGTGGCTGGGATAGCGCACGAAATCAACAACCCCGTTAACTTCATTTCGGCTAATTTGCCTCACACCAGCAAATATACTAAAGATTTATTAGAGTTGGTGAGTTTATACAAAGAAGCCTTCCCAGAGGTTCCCCAGGAAATCGTAGATTTTACCGAAGAAATAGAGTTAGAATTTATCGAGGAGGATTTGCCGCATATATTGAATTCTATGAAAATAGGAAGCGAACGCATTCGCAGCATAGTTCTTTCTTTGCGAAACTTTTCTCGCCTGGATGAATCTGACAAAAAGCTAGCGGACATTCACGAAGGTATAGAAAATACCTTGCTGCTGCTCTCTAACCGCATTAAGAATAGAATTTATATAGTCAAGAAATACGGAAAAGTGCCTTCAGTCGAGTGCTATCCCTCTCAGCTCAATCAGGTGTTTATGAACTTGCTGAGTAATGCGATCGATGCCTTGAACGAGATCGATCGCCTGGATAAAATTATTACTATTTCCACGGGAGTAGTTCGCGAACATGGCGCTAAATTTCTGAAAGTGGCGATCGCCGACAACGGCCCCGGCATTCCCGACAGCGTTAAAGACCAAATTTTTAACCCATTTTTTACTACTAAAGAGGTGGGCAAAGGTACTGGTTTGGGGTTAGCAATTAGCTACAAAATTGTAGTGGATGGACACGGCGGCAGCATCAAAATTTCTCAGCCTCCGGGCGGAGGCACGGAACTTTTGGTAAAAATTCCTATTAGTAACGGAAAGTAATACCAGTGTAGATTTTAGATTTTAGATTTTAAATTTTAAATTTTAGATTTTAAATTTGGGAATGACTGATGAAATAAGAGTTGGGAGATTGTCTATAGTTGCATTATTTTTGAAAAAGGGTATAAGAAGGAAGTGGAAAGGAAGTCCACGGATTTTGTAACGTTGTAACGGAGGTAAGGGAGAGAAGGAAGAGAGAAGAGCGGCTCAACAGTTTTAATTAATGCTAAGTTGACGGCCGTTGGCTAAAATTAGAAGAGTTTTTGTTAAAGGTGTTTTATGGCTGTTGGCAAGGATACAATTTTCGAGCGCTTTTTGTCGCCCCTGATTCGACTGGCGATCGACGAACAAGCACTGAAACGACTCTACGAAGGTATCGACTGGGAAACAGCGGGCGATCGCTACCGACAACCCGATTTAGTTTATCCCGAATATTACAGCAGCCAAAACTTTCACGGCATTAAACGCGGCTACCTCAACCCCAGTGCCGCCGTTTCCTACGATCCCATCACGCAATATGTTTTGCCTCCCCACGAAACCGTCGTCAGGCAAGGCTTAATTGACGCTGTGCGGGTGAAACCGCGCCGAATCATCGATTTGGGATGCGGCACCGGTTCGACAACGCTCATGCTCAAGCAAGCCTTTCCCGAAGCGGAAGTTGTCGGGCTGGACTTGTCGCCTTATATGCTGGTAGTTGCCGACATGAAAGCGCAAAAAGCCGGCTTAAATATCCAGTGGTTGCACGGAAATGCCGAAAGCGTGGCTTTTGGCGATGCCAGCTTTGATTTAGTCGCAGCTTCCTTGCTGTTTCACGAGACGCCACCTGCTGTATCGCGGGCAATTTTGCGAGAAAGCTTCCGACTGCTGAAGGTTGGGGGACAAGTGGCAATTTTGGACGGAAACCAAAAAACTTTGCGGCAAACAGAGTGGCTGACTGATATCTTTGAAGAGCCTTATATTAAGTCTTACGCTGCTGGCAGCCTTGATGCTTGGGCGGGGGCGGCTGGATTCGCGGCGGTGCAAACTCACGAACACTGGTGGACGAATCAGGTGACGCAGGGCGTGAAACCTTTGCCTGGGGAAGATTTGGAACAGGCTAAGGTGGCGAGGGGGTGGAATTGGGGCGATCGAACTCCTGATGTTGATGGCGATTTACCGGGCATTCCAGCTCCTGCTTGATGTATTGTTGAGGTGTATTTTTCGCCCTTTGGGGGCGGGTTTCATAGATGGTTAGTTTTAGGTTGAGATGGTTGGTAAAACCCGCCCCTACTAACTTCCTAATGACTGATGATTAATGACTAATGACTAATGACTAATGACTAATGACTAATGACTAATGACTAATGACTAATGACTAATGACTCTAAAAGCAGTTTTATTTGATTTTAATGGTGTGATTGTTAATGACGAGCCGATTCACGAGAAAATCATCGCTCAATTGATGCTCGATGAAAATCTCCAGCTCAAGCGTGGGGAGTTTCGAGAAATTTGTTTGGGAAGGAGCGATCGCGCTTGCATTACCGAACTACTCAAGCGCCGAGGACGATTTCTGACAGAAACATATCTCGATCGACTGCTGCAGCGCAAGGCCCAAGCTTACAAAGCTCAAATAGATACTTTGGAGAAACTGCCGATTTATCCGGGTTTGGCAGAATTTATTGATAAAATTCGGCCCGCCGGACTGAAAATGGCCGTAGTTAGCGGGGCAATGCGATCGGATATAGAATTGGTGTTAAATCGGGCCGGTTTGGCCGCAAACTTTGAGTTAATTGTCGCAGGCGACGACTTGACGGCGAGCAAACCAGCACCCGACGGCTATCTATTGGCTGTGGAACTTCTCAACCAGAAATATCCCGACTTTAACCTGCAACCGATCGAGTGTTTGGCGATAGAAGATACTTTTGCGGGGATTGAAGCGGCGAAAAAAGCGGGGATTCAGGTGGCGGGCGTAACTCACACTTACCCGTTTCACATGATCCAGCGCCAAGCTAATTGGACGGTGGACTATTTTGCTGATTTAGAGTTGGATAGAGTGGCGGCACTTTGCTCGATCGCCCCCACTGAGCCGGCTGCGGAAAACACTTGACCTTTTTAGCAGTTACGTGCTAGTGTAAGTGACGGTCTGCGAACGTGAGAGCAAGCAAAACCTGTCAGCCTTTTAGATTCGGCAATCTCGCATCTAAAATGCTAAATTAAAACTCAATCAGGGGAATTAGCTCAGTTGGTAGAGCGCTGCGATCGCACCGCAGAGGCCAGCGGTTCGAGTCCGCTATTCTCCATAAATCAGGGGCATTTCTACAGGTGACGATCGTACTCCAAGCGAAGTGCGATCGTCACTTGCTTTGATACTCGCCTATGCAAGTGCGATCGACGCGGTTGCTGCCTAAGTTTTAACATCAATAACCTGTAAAGAGCGAGAAACCCGCTTTCTATGCAAGTGCGATCGACCCGGTTGCGGCCTAACTGGTAGCATCAATAAGATAATTTATGTAAAGAAACCGGGTTTCTAATTACACACTAATTGCTGAAAAGACGTATTTGGGTGTCTCAACCCGGTTTCAGAACAGAATGCAACGGTAGGTAAGCTCCAAAGCCTTATGTCATAAGTCAATCTAAAATCTAAAATCTAAAATCTAAAATGGTATCAGCCCGGTTTCTGGCGCAGTTGCCCTCAATCCCCACAAAACATTCATTTTGTCAAAAACAATAAGTTTTGTAGCTAAAAATACAACAGTCTGCTGGCGCGAGTCTTAATATCAAGTCACTATGTGTTATTATTCTCAATCATCAGACTCATCTGTTCAAGAGTAACAAGAAAAAATGACAAAGCGATTCGATCGGCGGAAATTTCTTTTATACGGTTCTGCTACCCTAACATCAAGTTTATTTCTAAAAGCTTGTAGAACTCCAACTCCAACAGCAACTCCCGCCGCTTCTCCTTCTCCAACTTCAACAGGAACACCAGCAGCAGCAGGTGGCGGAAACACGATCAAAGTAGGAATTTTGCATTCCTTGAGCGGCACGATGTCCATCAGCGAAAAAAGCGTTGTCGATGCCGAACAATTAGCGATCGAAGAAATTAATAAAGCTGGTGGCGTCCTCGGAAAACAAATCGAAGCAGTAATAGAAGATGGCAACTCAGACTGGCCGACTTTTGCCGAAAAAGCCAAAAAATTGATCGACCAAGATAAAGTTGTCACCGTCTTCGGCTGCTGGACTTCTGCTAGTCGCAAAGCAGTATTGCCAGTATTTGAAGAAAAAAATCATATGCTCTGGTATCCCGTACAATACGAGGGTCAAGAGTGTTCCAAGAACATCTTTTACACTGGGGCGGCGCCGAACCAGCAAATCGAACCAGCAGTTGACTGGCTGCTAGAAAATAAAGGGAAAAAATTCTTCTTAGTCGGGTCTGACTACGTTTTTCCCCGCACGGCAAATACCATTATCAAGGCACAGCTAGCAGCCAAAGGCGGCGAATTAGTTGGGGAAGATTACATTCCTTTGGGCGGGACAGAAGTCACGCCAATTATTACTAAAATTAAGGCCGCTTTGCCAGACGGCGGCGTCATTTTCAACTCTCTCAACGGCGACAGTAACGTAGCATTCTTCAAACAGTTGCAGGGTGCAGGTTTGGGCCCGGACAAATATCCGTCAATGTCGGTCAGTATTGCGGAAGAAGAAGTAAAGGCGATCGGCGTAGAATATCTTAAAGGCCATTACGCCGCCTGGAATTACTTCATGACTGTGGAATCTCCGGCCAATACAAAATTTGTGGAAGCTTTCAAGGCAAAATACGGCAAAGATAGAGTGACCAATGACCCGATGGAAGCAGCTTACATCATGGTTTACCTGTGGAAGCAAGCTGTCGAAAAAGCAGGGACAGCCGACGATTTGGAAAAAGTGCGGGCAGCCGCTTTGGGTCAAACCTTTGACGCGCCGGGGGGCACAGTAACGATGGATGTTAACCATCACCTTTCTAAATTTGTGCGGTTGGGCGAAGTTAGAGACGACGGTTTATTTAACATCGCTTTTGCTACACCACAAGCAGTGAAGCCGGTGCCTTGGAATCAATTTGTCGCTGAAACAAAAGGCTTTGCTTGCGATTGGTCAGACCCCGCAAAAGGTGGCAAGTTCAAAGCTTGATAAGTAGCTAATACCAATTTGGTTAACGTTGGTAACGTATCTTTTATCCCCCTAGGGTGTGTCTTTAAACCCGGAGATCCCCCCCAGCCCCCCTTATTAAGGCAGGGCGGTTTCATTCTCAAGAAAATCGCGATTTTGTAGGGGTAGTGCTACCCCTACTCCCCGTGCCTACCCCCTCCACAGACGACTTCACAGGCGTTTGGGACATGGGGGCAGCCACGGGGGGCAGCCCCTACAAGAGAATGAAACAGCCCTGCTTATTAAGGGGGGAGTAAGAGCATTCTTTCGTCAATCTCTACTCCCTTAATAAGGGGGGAGTAAGAGCATTCTTTCGTCAATCTCTACTCCCCTTAATAAGGGGGAACTGGACTCTTCAAAGTCAACCCCTACTCCCCTTCTTAAGGGAGATTTAGGGGGATCTAGACTCGGCTACAAGCGAAATATACAGAGGGTTTTAGTTCTAAGTTGACACCAATAGGGTAAAACCCGCCCCTAATTATCCCCGAACAAAGTTGATCGACTTGATGCAGGAGTAACAAAATTGGCGATATTAGATGGTTTATTTAACGGCCTTAGCATCGGCGCAGTTTTACTAATTGCCGCCCTGGGATTAGCGATTATTTTCGGGCTGATGGGCGTGATTAATATGGCTCATGGCGAGTTGATGATGCTAGGGGCTTATACAACTTTCGTCGTGCAAAATGTCTTCAAAGGTATCGGAGGATTTGCTTTTGAAACCTATATTTTATTTGCGATTCCCCTAGCTTTTTTAGTAGCTGCATTGGTAGGATTAATTCTCGAACGCGGAGTGATTCGCTATCTTTACGGGCGGCCGCTAGAAACTCTGCTGGCAACTTGGGGCGTAAGTTTAATTTTGCAGCAGTTTGTCCGCAGCGTAAGTTGGGTTCTGGTAATTGGGATTGCGGTGTTTTGTTTGCTGTTTTTTGGCGGTTTGCGGGTGCTGAAATCGCGCCTAGATTTCGATCGCATTCGCAGCAAAATTATCGCCCTAATTTTGCCTTTATCTTTGGGTATTTCCTGGGCGGTGAGCGCGTTTTTAGGGCAAACTTACAAACTGGCAGTAACTCAACCTTGGTTTGGTGCTCAAAATGTGGATGTGACTGCACCGAAATGGTTGCGGGGCGGCATACCGCTGGGCAATTTTCAGTTGCCCTACGCCCGAATTTTTATTATTGTCCTCACCGGAATTTGTTTGGCGGGAATTTACCTATTTTTGCAAAAGTCTGTGTGGGGATTGCGGATTAGATCCGTGACGCAAAATCGCAGCATGAGTGCGTGTTTGGGTATTCCTACCGAACAAGTAGACGCGCTGACTTTTGCTTTGGGTTCGGGGCTGGCAGGTGTTGCGGGGTGCGCGATTAGTTTGATTGGTTCGGTAGGGTCAAATACCGGACAAAATTATATAGTCGATACCTTTATGGTGGTGGTTGTGGGCGGTGTCGGCAAGATTGTGGGGAGTGTAGTTGCTGCGATCGCGATCGGCACTGCAAATTACCTGATCGGTTCGGGAACCTTAGCATTAATGTTCGCTCCTGTCAAGCCTTTAGCCGACTTCTTCACATTTTTCGCCACAACCAGCATGGCAAAAGTAATGGTATTCGCCTTAATTATGGCTTTTCTGCAAGTGAAGCCGGGAGGGATTTTCCCGCAAAAAGGGCGGACGGTAGAAAATTAAAAATTACAACTGCGAGTGTAGCGAAAAATGCAGAAAACACATCAAAAACCCTGGGTAAAAGAAGCGGCAATTGTCAGCGCGATCGCCCTCACATTCATCTTACTCCTCCCAGGAATACTCCCCGACGTTCGGCTCAATCAATTGGGGCGATTTTTAGCACTAGCAATTGCCGCCCTCGGCATAGACTTGATTTGGGGATACACAGGTTTACTTAGTTTAGGGCATGGGGTGTTTTTTGCGATCGGCGGCTACGCTTTCGCCATGCACCTAAAACTGCAAATTCCCCCAACCGCCAGCAGTCAATTGCCAGAATTTATGAACCTCTACGGCGTTACCGAACTCCCCTGGTTTTGGCAACCATTTTATTCATTTCCCTTCTCAGCATTAGCAATAGTTCTCATCCCCGCCATCTTGGGTGCACTTTTAGGTTATTTAGTATTCCGCAATCGAATTCGAGGCGTTTACTTTTCAATTCTCACCCAAGCAGCAACCATTGTATTTTTCAACTTCTTTAACGGTCAGCAAAAACTGATTAACGGAACCAACGGACTCACCGACTTTAAGACCTTGTTCGGAGCCACAGTAAATGACCGAGATACTCAATATATTTTCTACATTCTCACCATACTATTTCTAGCAGCAACTTACGCCCTGTGTCGATGGCTGACCAGCGGGCGTTTCGGCCGCCTGTTAGTAGCCATTCGCGACGACGAAGTGCGGCTGCGTTTCTCAGGTTACAATCCCACAGGCTACAAAGTTTTAGTCTTTGCAATTTCCGCCGGTTTAGCCGGGATTGCAGGCGCATTATTTACCGTACAAACCGGAATAATTTCGCCAAAAGCAATGGATATTGCCTTTTCAATTGAAATGGTAATCTGGGTCGCCGTCGGAGGTCGCGCCACATTATCGGGAGCAATATTGGGAACACTGCTAGTCAACTTTGGCAAAAGTTTCTTGAGCGAACAATTTCCCGAAGTGTGGCTATTTTTCCAAGGCGCGCTATTCCTAATAGTAGTCACAGTGCTGCCCGACGGCTTGGTCGGGTGGCTGCAACATCAAGGTTTCGGTCAAATCCGCAGGTTGTTCAGAAGACCTAAGTACGCATCTACTTACCCCAGCCTGGAACAAGACCCCCAAGTGCAGCTCGAAAAAGAAGAACTTGAACATTGAGTGAAAAAATATCGTGTAATTTAGAAGGAGGCTGACATAAATAAATGTCACCTACAACAGACAAACAAAGCAATCGCCATAGACTTGGCAAAGGCTGCGTTTATCTCTGTCTGAGGAAAGGCAATATATATGTCCACCTACTTAGATATCCGTAGCAAGTAGCTTCGTTCTTTAACTTGAGGGGCAACATATGGCAGATATTATTGACTACAAAATCTACGGCGACGATTTGCAACTCATCGAGATTGAACTCGACCCCAAAGAAGGTGTTAGGGCTGAAGCTGGAACCATGACATACATGGAAGGCGACATCCAAATGCAAACATCCACAGGCGGCGGCTTATTTCAAGGTTTCAAACGAATGCTGACAGGAGCTGGTTTTTTCATTACCACCTTTGTCAACGCCGGAAATCGTAAAGCCCGCGTAGCTTTTGCCGCCCCCTATCCGGGTAAAGTAATTCCCCTTGATTTAGGCCAACTTGGCGGTAAATTTTTGTGTCAAAAAGACTCATTTCTCTGTGCGGCCAACGGCATTGACATTGAGGTAGCATTCACCAAGCGGCTCGGTGCCGGTTTCTTTGGCGGAGAAGGTTTTATTCTGCAAAAATTGCAGGGTGACGGGCTAGCTTTTGTTCATGCGGGAGGAACAATAGTTGAGAAAAATTTGGGAGTTGGCGAAGTGTTGCGAGCGGACACGGGTTGTTTGGTAGCTTTTGCGCCGACTGTAGATTACGATATTCAGTTTGTGGGCGGGTTTAAAAATGCTCTATTTGGCGGTGAAGGCTTGTTTTTAGTCAAGCTAACCGGGCCTGGAAAAGTGTATTTGCAAAGTCTGCCGCTCTCGAAGTTAGCTGAGCGAATTATGGCTGCATCTCCACCTCCAGTGTCGAGCAGTTCGAGCAGTTTTTCTTGAGAGTAAAATAACCATTTATCTGCTTGTGTAGGGTGCGTCAGCCCGCAGATTTCCTGGCTTACCCAGAGACTGTTAACTGACGCACCTTCTAAGAGAAAATCAGCGCTGTCAGGTGCGTCAGCCAACAGATTTTCCGGCTTACCCAGAGACTGTTAACTGACGCACCCTACCCGGAGAAAATCAGCGCTGTCAGGTGCGTCAGCCAAGAGATTTCTTGGCTTACCCAGAGACTTTTAACTGACGCACCCTACCCGGAGAAAATCAGCGCTGTCAGGTGCGTCAGCCAAGAGATTTTCCGGCTTACCCAGAGACTTTTAACTGACGCACCCTACCCGGAGAAATCACCTATGAATGGCAAAGTATTAGAAATAGAAAACTTGACTGTTAGTTTTGATGGTTTTAAAGCCATAAATGGTTTAAATTTTAGTATGGATGCGGGCGAACTGCGAGTTATTATTGGCCCCAATGGTGCCGGAAAAACAACTTTTCTCGATTCAATTACCGGGAAGGTGCAGCCGACAGAGGGCAGGGTGTTATTTAAGGGACAAAATTTACGCAAGTTGTCGGAAGATAGGATTTCGCGCTTGGGAATTGGCCGCAAGTTTCAGACGCCGCGAGTTTACTTGAATTTAACGCCACGCGAAAATTTGGAATTGTCTTGCAGCCGCCATAAAAATGTTTTTTCGACTTTGTTCAAGCCTGCTTCGGCTGCTGAAAAACGCACGGTTGCGGGTTTGTTAGAAACAATTGGTTTAGTTGCTAAGGCTGATATTTCGGCTGGTTTGCTTTCTCACGGGGAAAAGCAATGGTTGGAAATTGGAATGTTGGTGGCTCAATCTCCTGATTTGTTGTTGGTAGATGAACCTGTGGCGGGTTTGACGGATGAGGAAACGATGTTAACTGGAGAGTTGCTGATTTCGCTGGCCGAAAGTCATTCGGTGTTGGTAATTGAGCACGATATGGAGTTTGTGCGGCAAATTGCGCGGCAGGTTACGGTGTTGCATCAGGGTGCGGTTTTGTGTGAGGGGACTATGGATGAGGTGCAAAATGACGATCGGGTAATTGAGGTATATTTGGGAAAACCTGAAGAATAGTTATTAGTCAACAGTCAACAGTGAACAGTGAACAGTTAACAGTCAACAGTCAACAGTCAACAATTATGCTACAAGTCTCTAATTTGAATGTTTACTACGGCGAAAGTCACATTTTGCGCGATGTCGATTTAAGCGTAAATGCTGGGCAAATGGTTTGCTTGATCGGCCGCAATGGTGTGGGCAAAACTACTATGCTAAAAACGATTATGGGGTTGCTGCAACCGCGCAGTGGCACTATTGCTTTTGGCGGAGAATCTATTGCTTCTAAGTTGACTTACCAGCGGGCTAGATTAGGCATTGGTTATGTGCCTCAAGGGCGTGAAATTATTCCACGTTTGACGGTAAAAGAAAATCTTTTGTTAGGTTTGGAAGCGAAACCAACCAAAACCAAAAATCCTGAAGTTCCTGATGAAATTTTTGAGTTATTTCCGGTTTTGAAAACTATGCTCGATCGCCTGGGAGGTGATTTGAGCGGGGGACAGCAGCAGCAGTTAGCTATTGCTAGGGCTTTGATGGGTGAGCCGCAGTTGCTGGTTTTGGATGAACCGACGGAGGGGATTCAACCATCCATTATTTTAGACATAGAAGCTGCGGTGCGCCGTGTGGTTGCGACTAGGGGGATTTCTGTTTTGTTGGTGGAGCAACATTTGCATTTTGTGCGGCAAGCTGACTGGTATTATGCTATGCAAAAAGGCGGGATTGTGGCTTCTGGAAGCACTAGCGAGTTAAGTGATGAGGTGATTCAGAGGTTTTTGGCTGTTTGAATAGAATTGAAGGAAGGCACGACAAGGATTTGGACGATGACAGCGAGCGCATCAAAGAGCAAGAAGGGCAAGCGTTTAGATTGGAAAAATGGCCTATTCGTCTGGGTTCGCTTGGTATTCTGCGATCGCAGTTTGGATTTCCTCGGCGGAGACATTTGCTTGTTCTGATTTCGAGTAAATCAGGTGTAAAACAACTTGAGTCGGTGATTCAACTTGATAAATCAAGCGATAACCGCCGCTCTTACCAACTTGGGAATCACTGTTTTTAGCCCGGACTTTGTAAACGGTGTATTGAGTCCCTGTAATCTGGTTTCCTATGAAGTTTCCTTGGATAAGCTCATCAAGGACTGGCTGAATATCGGTTTGAATTTGGCGATACTTTTTAGCGAGTCCTTTGAGGCGACGTTTGAAGAGTACCGTGAACGTGACTTGGACTGACATATCAGACATTGATACCGTCCCAGAGTTCCGATATGGGAAAGGTTTGTCCCGCTTTGGCTTGGTGGAGGGAGGCTTTCAGATCGGCGAGGATTTGCTCGTTGGAGTCGGTATCTGAGTCAAAATCTGAGTCTAAGTCTGGGGCGATCGCGGATTGTGTCCGACTGGTCAAAAATTCCAGAAATGCCAGCGTTTGCTCTAAAAGTGGCTCAGGAGTCCGTTCGATCGCTTCGAGAAGGCGTTGTTTAATCGGCGACATAAGACTACCTCTATTATTAATTATTTTTTCTGCCGTCGGGCATTGTGGTGCCGGCCATACTTGCTCGATCGATACTAGCGCCATCTATATTAGCATTGCGGAGGTTGGCATCGGAAAGATTGGCATCTCTCAAGTCGGAAAATCGCAGGTCTGCACCGTCTAGATTTGTCTTGGTCAAGTTGGCTTTTCTGAGGTTAGCGTTGCTGATTCTCGCTCCTACTAATTCGGCTCCGCTTAAGTTTGTGCGAGCTAGATTGGTGTTGACAAAATCTGATATCTCGAAGCGACTACCGCTGAGGTTGGCATCTGATAAATCTGCTCCTGTAAGGATGGGATTTTTTAAGTTAAGGTTAACTAATTTTACTGCTCGGAGGTCGCAGCGGGAGCAGCTTTGAGTTAGCAGCAGCGTTTCGACGTTGGCGTTGATTTGGTCGATTTGTTGCTGGGAGAAATTTTCGGCAAATTCTGGGGAGACGTAGCCGAGGTTTTTGGGGTCGGCTGGTTTTGGTTGGGGTGTTTGGATTGGGGGTGTTTGGATTTGTTGGGGTGTTTGGATGGGTTGAGGTGTTTGTGGTTGGGGTGTTGGGATTGGTTGGGGTGTTGGGATTGTTTGGGGTGTTGGGATGGGTTGGGGTGTTGGGATGGGTTGGGGTGTTTCTATTTGCCCGATCGCACTTAGTTGCAGCCCCACCTTCGGCAAATCGAGAGTTGCTGCAAAAATTACTAGGGCGATCGACATTATTGTGAGTTTTTTCATAAATCTCTAACTTTTTGTTTGCCAAAATACCATTTATATGGTATGATACCTCGAAAAGTGAACCCTCTACATTTCGCTAAATAGATCGAAATTCAGATAAAAAACTTCGGAACCATCAGGTGCGCGAATTAACTTTTCTATTACCGGAGGCAGTTGCTGTTGACGGTACAATTCTGGAATCTCGCAGAAGCTTTCTTCGGTAATTTCCAAAATTTTTGGCATATTAGGAAGGGGAATCCCCAACCGATCGCTTTTATTTAAGGTACAAATAATCAGGTATTTGCAGTCAGCAATGCTCGGACTGCTGGGAAATATTGTGGATAAATTAATTATGGTAATCAGTTCTTCTTGATGCCGCAGTAAACTATTACCGTTAGGTAAAATACCGTAGACATTAAAGTTTTTAACAATGCGTTCCACACGCTCAATAGGAACAGCATAGTAAATATTTCCTAGTTCAAAGGAAACCATTTTTTTAGGGGCAATTCTAACAGTGGCTTGTTTCTTGCTCCGAAAGCGGCGATTGTAATTGGCGTGAGTCATTCGATTTTAGATTTTAGATTTTAGATTTTAGATTGACGATTATTGGATTGAAGATTATTGGATTTTATACCAATTTAATGTGAAGTTGCACATCATATCTCGATCCCCCTAAATCCCCCTGATTGTTGGGGAGTAGGGGTTGACTTTGAGAAGAATCTTGTCCCCCCCTTATTAAGGGGGGCTAGGGGGGATCGAGATATATGCAGCCTCATACAAAATTGGTATTAGATTTTAGATTATTCGATTTTAGTAGGTGAGTCGGGTGCGTAGTTCCCACTATTATTCGCGGGTGCAATTACTTTTTGCCTAAGTTTTGTTTGAGATTAGGGATTATTTGATTGGAAATTTGAGATTGTGGATTAAATTATTGAGTGGTGGATTAATTTGGGGATAGCTTGTAAAAGTTGGGCTTCGCTGTAAGGTTTGGTGAAGTATTGATTTGCGCCTAATTCCATTGCCATTTGCCGATGTTTTGCCCCGCTACGGGATGTCAGCATAGCTACGGGAATCTTAGCAAACCGCTCAGTCGATCTGATCGATCGCAACAATTCAAATCCATCCATCCGGGGCATTTCAATATCCACGATCGCCAAACTGCAATCAAGACCATTTTGCAACTTTTCCAGGGCATCCACACCGTCTTTAGCCTGTACCACCCGGTAGCGAGCACGAGTCAGCGTCAGAGACAGCAACTGGCGAATTGTATAGGAATCATCCACTACCAAAATCTGCGGTGACTGACTCGAACTCGCCGGCATCTCCTGCACTTTACCGGAGACAGCGGCGATCGAACTATTTACCCCAGGTTGGCCCACCAAATCATCCACATCCAGAATATTCACCACGCGCCCGTCCCCCAAAATCGTAGTCCCCAAAACGCCGCGAGGCTTGGATAGAGGCGGCGGCAAAGGTTTAACCACAATTTCCTGCTGACCGATCAGCCGTTCCACTGCCACGGCCAGCATTCCTTCGGTAGAAGCCAAAACCAGAACCGGAATTTCGTCTTGGGTCAAAGGATCAGGAGAGGGGGCATCCGGCCCGACGACGCTGTATTCGAGCAAATCTTGCATTCTCACCAAACGAATAAATTCCTCCCGCCACCACAGCATCGGCTGATTGCCGGCAATGTGAACTTCCGAGGCTTTAATGTGCAGAATTTCCTCGACTGCATCAAGCGGCACTGCTATTTTATTGTGATCGGTTTTCACCATCAAAGCATCAGTAATCGACAGCAGCAGTGGCAGTTTAATGATAAAACTCGTACCTTTTCCCAGGCGAGAGTCTACCTTCACAGTTCCCCGCACAGTCCGCAAATTTGTTCGCACCACGTCGAGCCCGACTCCCCGCCCCGAAAGGTCGCTGACCCCTTCAGTAGTGCTGAAACCCGCCCAAAACAGAAAATCGTAGAGTTCGGCAATGGAAAATTCTTGAGCTTGTTCCTCCGTAGCCAAACCCTTTGTGACAATTTTACGGCGAATCATTTCCGGGTCAATGCCTTTGCCATCATCGGCGACAGTAATAATAGTTTGGCCGCCTTGGTGGCGGGCTTCTATTTCTATTTGACCGCTGGCCGACTTGCCGCTTGCTTTCCGAACTTCGGGCATTTCGATGCCGTGGTCGAAAGCGTTTCTCACTAAGTGTATTAAGGGGTCGCGCAAAGCGTCGAGCAAACTTTCGTCAATTTTGGTATCTCTTCCCACTAGCAGCAGGTTGACATCTTTATCGTATGTGATACACATCTCCCGGAGGGCTCTGGGCAAGTGATCGACGGCGCGACTGAAACTCACGACTCGCAACTGCATGACACGGCTGCGTAGTTGTTCGGTAATGCGGCGCAGTTGGTCGGTACTGCGCTCGAATTTCATGGCTAAGGTGTCTAATTTGGTGGCGGACTGAGAAATTGCTTGGGCAGTTTCGATGACTTCTGCGGCTGTCGAGTGGAACTCTGTATAACGATCCATCTCCAAGATATCGAAGTGAGCATGAACCGGAGAGGATTTGCCGTTAGCAATCATGGGGAATTCTGTTTCTGCAGCGGCAAGTTTTCCCAATCCAGAGTTCCCGTTTCCCCCTCTCCACTCTGCAAAGCTCAGTCTGTCGTATTCTTCTCGCAACTGACCGCCGAATTGGTTCAAATCTACGATATTGCGGCGGATGCGCTTGACTTCGCCGCGCAGTTCGGATTCTTGAAGTTCTAAATTTGTACGGTTGATGACTAATTCCCCGACTAGATTCACCAATTCAGTTAAGCGTTCTAAGTCTACCCGGATTGTCGGCCTTTGCGGGTTGGGGACTGGGAGAGTCGGGGAGGGGGAGATTTCGGGGGGAGTGGGAGTGGGGGAGATTTCGGGGGGAGTGGGGGAGAGGAAGAGGGGGAGAGTGGGAGTGGGGGAGAGTGGGAGAGTGGGAGTGGGGGAAATTTCGGGGATGTCGATCGCCCTTCCTTCCAATATTTGTTGGCGTGCGGTTTGCAAGTTTTGGGCGATCGCCCAACCGTCGGATTGCAACCGTTGTACAGTCAAGTCTGGAGAGTCAATCAAATCTCGGAGGGCTGCGGCGACTTTCCCAAAATCCGGCAATTGCAGCATTCCAGCCAAACCGGAGAGTTGGTAGTAAACCTGGTTGAGGGCGGTGACGCTTGTTGCCAAATCTGCTTCGGAACCTTGGGAAAGCTCGGTTTCTAGGCGATTGAAGAGTGCCGGCACTTGCTGTTCAAAAATCTGTTTCAGGGTTTCGGGGGCGGGCGATTGGCTGACTGCGGGAACTTGCGGCGGTTCTGACTTGCCGTACTTGGCCTGGAACTGGGCGAAAATTTGGGCGATCGCCTCCAAGTTTTCCGTTTGATCCGGAGTTGTAATATCGGAGTGTTGAACTGATTCGATCGTAATCTTTTTGAGAGCATCCACCCCCTGCAGCAAAACACTCACAGTAGTCGGTTCCAGGGCCGCCAAGTCTGTGCGATCGCGCAAAATGACAAAACAGTCCTCCAGCGTGTGAGCCGCCGCCGATACGTTTTGAAAGCCCAACATCGAACCCGCACCTTTAATCGAGTGAGCGGCCCGAAACATTTCTTTAACTGCAGCTTGTCGCTCTTTCAAACCCGCAGCTTCCATCGCCAGCAGATTTGTTTCCATTGACTGGAGAAACTCTTCGCATTCTGCCGTAAAAGCATCTATTAATTCGTTTAAATCGTCATCATTCATATGAGCGGCCAAGATAAGCGGCCAGTAGTTTTGAACTCTTACCGATAACCTCGGTTCTTTGCTAATCGTTTGAACTCAAGGAATTTTCTAAGGAATTTTCTTTCGTTATTTCCGATCGCAAGCCAAGTTGTTGCCGCACTGCTTGCAATGATTTTCCTCTTTTTGCCTTCGGGCGATCGCTTGGAGGTGGCACATCGTCAGCCGAAATAACTGGTTTTTTTAGAGCAGCAAGGAGTTGGTTTAATTCTTCTTGAAGTTCTTCCACTGATTCTCCAAAAGGTGCGGTTTCTTTTTCAGAGCAGGCTGCGATCGCACCCTTATCGTCATAATACACCGTGCGAATTGTGTACCCGCCATCCTCAAAAAATACTCGATAATCCCAGTTCATCATAGTTCTTCCTCTTCTCCTTGAAATATGTATATATTCTCATGCTTGCCAGCGATGCGATCTCTACTGACAATTTTAACTTGCTTGTCAACTTTGTACAAAACCTGATATACGCCCACTCTCAATTCCCATTCTGCTGTATTATTTGGACGCAGGGCTTTCCGGTTGCGCGTCTCAGTAGTGGGTTCATAACAAAGGTTAGCCTCAATACCGTCAACAATTACATTCTGTTCGTGTTTCGTGAACGAACCTGACGGTCAACTGAGTACAGTTAGACCGCAGGCTTCTTTTTCCTTTTTTTTCTCATGCTTTTTTGA
>NZ_JAUBTT010000231.1:0-2424 GCF_036705125.1 Microcoleus sp. B7-D4 | reverse complement strand
TGAAAGTGTGCGATTCGTTGGCTAGAAACCATAGTCTGTAATAATTTGGGGGATTAGCCGCCAGGTGCAAACCTGGACAACTTAATGACCTTGGAGGTGAGCCGCTGGCAAAAATCAGCGCGTCAGCAAGTCCTCCCCCCTAGATGCGAGGGTGAACGCCTCTTCCCCTGGTTTGAGACTAGCCATCAAAGCCAGAAGCGGGAAGAAAATCTCATCAACAATCAGCCTAAGATTGTCACGAGAAAGCAAGAACTCATGGTTAACCCAATACGGGTGAAGCTACGACTGAACCATCGTAATGCACAACAAGCGGAATCAGGCTTATACGCTTGACCAAAAGGGAAAGGATAGGGCAGAGGCATATAGTTTCTTGACCTCTTTGCATTGCCTAGAAACCCGGTGGAGAGTAGCAACCTAAAAGTTCAAACAAATGGTCATTAGGAACGAAGTAACCCTCGAATAGTTCTCAGTGTGGTCGATACCTGAGCAGGTGCTAACCGTATACTACCGAGGGAAGGATTGAGTCAAAAGCGAATGTCTCTTTGTAATGAAGAGAATATGCCCACAGACTCACTGTGTTTTGAAAGGAAGAATTTTTAGTAAGAGTACAAATGTCTAATACACACGAATTCGTGATGGTGGAATGGAATACAACCAACTGGCGCAAGCTGGAAAAGAAAGTATTCAAGCTCCAAAAGAGAATCTTCAAAGCTTCTGAACGTGGTGACATCAAAGCAGTTCGTAGACTCCAAAAAACGCTGATGCGTTCTTGGTCAGCAAAAATGTTAGCCGTGCGAAAAGTAACTCAGGACAATACTGGTAAAAAAACCGCTGGAGTCGATGGGGTTAAATCATTAGCACCTAAACAAAGGCTAAAACTTGTCAATAACCTGAGTATCAAACAAAAGGTGCGTCCAACCCGCCGAGTTTGGATTCCCAAACCAGGAACAGAGGAAAAGCGCCCTTTGGGTATACCAACAATGCACGACAGAGCTTTACAAGCTTTGGTGAAGCTAGCTTTAGAACCCGAATGGGAAGCTCGATTTGAGCCAAACAGTTACGGATTCAGAACAGGACGCTCATCCCATGATGCAATAGAAGCTATTCATACGGTAATCGCTCAAAAAGCAAAATATGTGCTGGATGCTGATATTACCAAATGCTTTGACCGCATCAACCATCAGGCACTTCTCTCGCTTACTGCA
This sequence comes from Microcoleus sp. B7-D4, assembly GCF_036705125.1. Classification (NCBI taxonomy): domain Bacteria; kingdom Bacillati; phylum Cyanobacteriota; class Cyanophyceae; order Oscillatoriales; family Microcoleaceae; genus Microcoleus; species Microcoleus sp. B7-D4. The sequence goes on along the minus strand of NZ_JAUBTT010000231.1, from coordinate 1,219 downwards.
TACATTCCCGACTCTAAACCGCCTCATAAAATTGTGGCTTAAATCGGGGGTGATGGACGCAAACAAGTTGTTCCCTACCGATGAAGGAACCCCTCAAGGGGGAGTTATTTCACCCTTATTAGCAAACATAGCCCTTCACGGCTTGGAAGATAGACTCAAGCAATTTGCGTCAAGTCTCCCAGGAAGAAAAAAGGAAAACATCAGCGCCCTGACGATAGTGAGATACGCCGATGACTTTGTGGTATTACACCCAAGTCTTCACGTCATCACTCAGAGCAAACAGATAGTAGCAGAATGGCTGAATGGGATGGGGTTAGAAATGAGTGAAAAGAAAACTCGAATAACTCACACCTTGAGGCAAGTGGAAAACCAACAACCAGGATTTAACTTCCTGGGTTTCAATATCAGACAATATCCAGTTGGTCAAACACATACAGGAAGAGTCCAGGGGAAATTATTGGGGTTCAAAACACTCATCAAACCCAGCGAAAAGAAAATTCAACTCCATGTACGGGCAATCGGAGAGATAATATCCGCCCACAAAACGGCCTCACAGGAAGCACTAATTGCCCACCTGAATCCTGTAATTGTGGGATGGAGTAATTACTACTCAACAGTAGTTAGCAAGGAAACGTTCAATACTTGCGATAATCACCTTTACAGCCAATTGAAGGCATGGGCAGAACGCCGTCACCCAAACAAAAATTCCTCCTGGATTGCTGATAAATATTGGCAAACTGTCGGAGAAAGAAACTGGGCATTTGGGGCAAGTTCAGGGTCAGAAATTTTCCTTTTAGCTGAACATAAGAAAACGCCAATTGTTAGACACATAAAAGTCAAAGGCAAGTTCAGCCCCTTCAATGGAGATTGGGCGTATTGGAGCGCCCGTAGAGGAACTCACCCAGAAACATCGACAAGAGTCTCTCGACTCATGAAGATACAAAAAGGGAAGTGTCCACACTGCAACTTATATATGCGTTCTGAGGATTTAATTGAGGTTGATCACATCATCCCCCGTTCACAAGGCGGAAAAGATAACTACAACAACATTCAATTACTCCACAGGCATTGTCACGACACAAAAACAACAATGGATATCAAGTCCCCTGTTGGAAGTACCCATATCAAGGGTCAAAATACAGAGGAGCCGGATGACGCGAAAGTGTCACGTCCGGTTCTGAAGACGAGTGGTTCCCGTGAGGGAATCGCTTAGTTTAAC